>JAYVHR010000460.1:0-6804 GCA_043771075.1 Bacteriovoracaceae bacterium | reverse complement strand
GGCATGATGCTCATGGTTCTCATCTTCTACTGGGGCGACGGAACTTTTCTCCTCGATGATATGGTTTCGAATATTTCACACGCTCAGGGTGTGGCGATTGGATTGTTCTCATTAATCGGGTCATGGTTTTTTTACGACCACCTTTGGGAAATGAAACTGACGAAAGATAAACCGATCGTAGGGCACATCATCACTCTCGCCTGGCTTTCCGGCATGTCGTATTTTCTTTGTCACACTCTCTCCGGACGTGCGGCCTACATGCACATTGGGGGCATGATGGGGACGTGGATGACGGCGAACGTTTTCATGCGGATTATTCCGAGACAGATCAAGATGGTCGAGGCTTCTCGAAAAGGCGAACCCGTCAATCAGGACTGGGGGAAAAACGCGAAGAACCGTTCTACGCATAATACTTATCTTACGTTGCCTGTTATTTTTGTGATGCTCTCGAATCACTTCCCGAATACGTACGGGCATGATCTCAACTGGCTCATTCTTCTCATCATCACCGCTGGTGGTGCTGCGATCCGCGAATATTTTGTTGTTCGACTTTCGAATCCGAAGAGATCGATGACTGCTGCGGTTGCGGGTATTGCCCTTATTGCATTCGTTGTGGTGTGGACCTCAGTAAAACATGCTGAAGAAGTAGTTGAAGTAGCAAAAACAAAACCACTTGTGGAAGCACCTGTGAGTGTCAGCTCGCGCGCTTTTGAGGTTAACGGTGTCGTGAGTTTTGAAGGAACTCCTCCTCAAGGGAAAAAACTGACTCTGCCCTCCGGTTGCGGATCCAAGAGTGGGGCCCCTGCTTATTCCAACGAAGTAATCGTGAACTCTGGAAAACTCGAGAACGTTCTCATTACGATCAAGAATCCGCCGCAGACAAAAGTAAACGACAACGATCTCGTTCCGGAAAAAGAAATCGTCCTCGATCAGCGCGGATGCATGTATCACCCACGGGTAGCCGCCGCGCGTGTCGGGCAGAAAGTGACATTTGTGAATTCGGATGCCGTTTTTCATAACGTACGTTCAGTGACGACCCAGAATGAAAGATTCAACGTGGCCATGCCGAAGAAAGATCAGCGGATCACAAAGATTTTCAGAAAGCCGGAATTATTTTTACAGGCGAAATGTTCCGTCCATCCGTGGATGGGAGCTTTCGTCGCTGTGATCGAACATCCTTACTACGCCGTTACCGGTTCCAAAGGAGAGTTTACTCTTCCCATGCTTCCGGTTGGTAAATACACCATTGAGGCCTGGCACGAAGTGCTGGGAACTCAGACTCAGGAAATTGAAATCAAGGACAGCGGAGTGAGCAATGTCTCATTCGCTTTCAAGGGGAAACCATGATCTCAACGCATATTCTCGATACAACTAAAGGTGCGGCCGCTTCCGGTGTCACCGTCGTTCTCGAAAAGAAAACGGATAAGGGCTGGGCGCCGGTCGGAATTGATAAGACCAATGCCGACGGAAGAATTGTTTACGATTGTCCGAAAGAAAAAGGTGTCTATCGCCTTACTTTCCACACCGAAGATTATTTTAAGGGCGAAGAATTCTTTTTCATGAACACGCCGATCATCTTCCAGGTGAAGTCTGTTGACCGCAAATATCACGTCCCACTTCTTCTCAATCCATATGGCTATTCGACTTACCGGGGAACCTAGTGAAGTACTACGACGATTTTCTTTCTCCACTCTTAAAAAACCATATCCTGAAAACTGCCAGTCCTTATCCGGGAGTGGACGGGCTTATGCATGCAGGGGAGACCGGTGGTCTCGAGAATAAGGAATCGCTGGAATTTCTCTGTGAGCTTTATGAAGAACTGAAGCCTCATCTTGAACTTGTTCTAAAACGCAGAGTGGAAGACCGGAAATTTATCGACGAAAGAACAAAGTCACTCGCTGTTTTCAATAAAGAGCTCAATCGTGATTTTCTGAGTCATGATTATAAAACCGTCATGGGTCTCGAAGATAGCGATGGCCGCATTGTCATGGGCCCGAAGACTCCGGACTACGCCAACCCGAAACCGGAGAAACAAATTGCTCCCGTACCGGGGTGGCTCGCGGGAAATCATGTCACTCTTTTCGGTCCACCGGATAATGCTAAACTTTCTGTGAATGCGATGAACTCCTATCACCGGAAACTGAAAGGGGAGCCGGCGATTGTCGCTGAACTTCTTTCCACTCACAGCTCTCTTCCGAAATGGGGAGCAGATGATGAGGATTCTAAAACTCCGACGCGGAAAGACCTGATCGCCGCCGGTGTCAATCTCACTGCCTGCCTTGAGGGAAATATTTCTTTTGATAAGTATCAGCTGGAAAAAGACAATCTCGCCCTTCCGATAAAACGCTTTCCTGGTCTCGCTCTCCCGTGTTTCTTTTTGTTTTATCAGAACGAGGCGATCCCGCTTCATCTCTATGACTTCGCCATGCACTTCTTCCGTAACTGGAAGAATCCGAAGGCCCTCGCTTTCTACGTTCCGAAACTTGAGAATGAAGAAGAAGCTGCTTACATCCGCCTCATGATGGAGACGGCCGAGAAAAAAATCAATCAGCTTCATCCAGAATATAAAATGGGATCGATCCGCCTCATGATCGTTCTTGAAAATCCCCGCGCTGTTTTCCGCGTTCATGAAATGATGGATGAACTCTATCCGTATTTTGTGGGAGCGAGTCTGGGCTGGCATGATTATCTCGCCTCGACCGCGAGACTCTTTAAGGAAGATTCCAATTACCGGATTCCGGTCAAGGCCGATCCCGATATCGTAATTAAATACATCAAAGCTTCGCACGACCTTCTCGCGGATGTCGTGGGACCACGGGGCGGAATCAAAGTCGGAGGAATGTACGGAATTCTTCCGGCCACTCCTGAAATCACTTCACCTTCATTTCAGATCACACTTAAGGGTTACATCCGCGATGTGATCACTCAATTCAAGCGTGACCTAACGGGCTTTTGGGTTGCCCACCCGGATTTTGTGAGACTGGGTCTGGCCTTGGTTGAAGCGTGGAAGTTTCACCAGAATGGTGATTCCACAAAGCTTAATACCCTCGTGACTTCCCTCCTGAATAAAAGTTATCACAAAGAAATTCTCGACTTCATTCACGGGCCCGATATTAAAGGGCTCGATAAATCTGACCCGATGTACGCTCGTTCACTCATTGTGGCCGATATTCGTGAATCAACTTTTATTGCCAATAATCATCCCGATGAAATCCGCTATAATGTTTTCCAGGCCCTCCAGTACATCACTGACTGGCTCTCCGGAAACGGATGCGTGGCCCTTCCGACAACGATCGGCGGAGTGCCGGCACGGGTGATGGATGATCTCGCGACGGCCGAGCGCTCGCGCTGGGAAGTCTGGCACGAAATTTATCACGGGCGATTCCCGGTGGAAGACTTCATCCGCATCGCGCACGAAGAAATGCACTTCATCCGGAAAGATCTCTCCGACGCTAAAAAGATAGTCCAGGTGAAGTGGGATGAGCGCACATCGAAATGGTATCCAGTAGCGATGAATCTCATGCTGAAACTCATGACGGATAAAAATCCGGTTGAGTTTGCGACCCAACTTTTCCTTCCGTTCACCATGGAGTCACTGAGAGAGACTCCTGATCCGTGGAAAAAGGCCCTGGAACTCGATTCAGGAAAGTTTTCTCTTCGCGAGGATGTGAAACGCTTTCATTATTACTTTGAAATGTGCGGAAGCAGGAAGTTTGCAGAAAAGTTCGCTCACAGTCCGGTCATAGATCTGAAAAAAATAGAAAGTTTTATCATGAACTTCACTGAAGCGGATGTTCTCGAAGCTGCCGGGTATCACGGAAATATCGGAGAAGGGTCAAAGAACCTCGATGCGATGGCAAAAGCTGAACAGTCGAAAGTAAGTTCCGGTCAGCATGAACTCCTTTCGCTGGGAAATAAGTACCGTGAGAAATTCGGCGTGAAATTTCTCATTTCGGCGAAAGGGAAATCGGGTCCGGAGATGCTTTCGATTCTCACAGAGAGATCAGGTCATTCTCGTGTTGAAGAATGGAAGAATGCCCGCAGGGCACTGTTTGAGATAACAAAAAAAAGGATGGAAGCGCATCCCCTGAATGATCTGTATCAGACGCTTGAGCAGAAAAGAGCTGGTAGAAAAGTTCCAGCATCTCAGATATCAATTCTTGTGGAGGGGAAAATTCAATCGATCAGCTTCGGTGATACGACTGAAAAAACCCGTTTTGAAATGGCATCGCTGAGTAAGTCAGTCGCGAGTGCATTTGCGATAGAATATTTTTTGAAAAAAAATATTTCCCTTTCAGCGAAAGTAAATGACCTGCTGGGGACAACGGCTTCGCCGTACAGAATCCCGGCCGGTGACAACGTCACCATCGAACATCTTATGTCCCACAAGGCACTCAATCTTCATTATGTGAATGGAGTGCCTGCAGACCGGAAAATGCCGGACATTTCAGAGTTCCTCACGGGAAATACCGAGTACGGATATGGGCCCATCAAAGTCGTGAATTCTCCGGGCACAAGATTTCAATATTCGGGTGGAGGATTCATTGTCCTCGAACATCTGATGGATTCTCTGGAAGGGAAATCAATTAAAATTCTCACCCGAAAGTTTCTGGATGACCTGGGAATGCCTGAATGGACTTTCGATCAGGAAACTCAGAAAGGGCATGTCTATGCTACTGGCTTCACCGATCAAGATGAAGCTGTCGTTGGTTCCCGGAAAATGTTTCCTGCCTTTGCGGCCGGTGGAATGGGAACGGCCCATGACATGGCAAAATTTCTTCATCATCTGGAAACCGCCTATCATGAAGTGAATGGTTCAGGTCCCATCTCGCACGATACTGCGCGAGTCATGCTCCACGGGCTCGATCAGGGGTGCCGCAAATTCATGGGATGTCTCATGGGACTCGGCATTTTCATTGCTCATGCCGGTGATAATAAAATCATGGTTCACCAGGGGGCCAATGACGGTTTCCGTTGTCTCTTTATCCATGCCTTTGAAGGTCCGGATCGCGGGAAGGGATTTGTCATCCTTGCCAATAAAGACAATGAGGCCATGCTCTATATCGCTGAAGCTGCTCAGGCGATTCTGAAAGAAATGAAATTTGAAGGAATTGATACGAATCTTTTCGGTAAGACTTTTTCCACCGAGAAGCTTCGTCAGGAAGAGATCGTGAATCTTGGTTACAAGAATCTCGTCTTCAGTGCTTTCCAACCGATGAGGCCCGAGCCGATCACCGATAAAGGACCCAGAGATCCTCTCGCGGGATTTAATCTCCTGGTAGAGGCAAAAGTTCTCGATGTCTCCGATGAGATGTTCGCGCGGGCGGAAAATCTTTTCTCTGATCATCTTCCGAAATTTGATCCGACCCTGTTTGGAAAACAGGGAAAGGTCATGGATAGCTGGGAGACAGTCCGACATAACCCATATGATGTGGACACTCTTCATCTGGCGCTGAAAAGAGCATCCGCGATCCGATACATGCTTCTTTCCACGAAATACCATACGGGAAACTATTCTCCGGAAGTCATGATTGAAGGTCTTGCTGAAGGAAAATGGGAAACGATTCTTCCGCGGATGAAATTGGACGGTCACTCTGAAGTGCGGATCACATTACCAGCACAAACGAAAACACTGACTGAAATCCGCATTTCGCAATATCCAGACGGAGGATTTACCCGTCTCGGGCTTTTCCTGGATCTACCGGAGGAAATGAAGAAAACTTTCGACGGCATCTCACGAGTGTACGATGAAAAGGTCCCGCAGACAAAGAAGCCTCTGGCGATTCCTTATTCTCCTGATGATGGAGAGATCAAAAAAAATTGGAATGCAGTCAACGGTGAATTTAATAATGCCGGCCTGGCATTTGGTGCAAAAGTTCTTTCCGCGACTGACGAGCATTATTCTCCGGCGTCGGCCGCACTTTCTCCCGCAGGTCCCATCAACATGTTTGACGGCATGGAATCGGCGCGCTCCCGCACTCCGGGCCATTTTGAGGAAGTGGTGATTGCTCTGGCGAGGCCCTTGCCCATCAAGCGCATGGAGATGGATTTCACATTCTTCGTGAACAATAATCCGCTTCACGTTTCAGTCGAAGGTCATAATGGCAAAGATTGGGTGGAACTTGTCCCCATGACGTGGGTCAAACCTTTCCGTGGAAATAAAAAGACATTCTCAATTTCATCTCCGGCCAAAGTGGAGAAGCTCCGCCTGCGTACTTATCCGTGCGGGGGGTTGAACCGTTTCCGCGCCATTTCGCAACTCTAAGCAGTGTATTTTTCTCTGGCATTCGTCTTGCTTCTCAATGAGACAGCAAAAGGAGTTGCCATGAAAAATATATTTGCTCTCGGTGCCCTGATCGCAGTTCTTTCTCTCTCCCCATCCTACGGTGGTTCAAAGCCTAAAGACGTAAAGGAAGGGGCCAAGGAAGCTTCCAGTGATGCCGGACGCGGGCTTAATAAGGCCGGCCGCGCAGTGAAAGACAGCACCTGCGAACTCTTCAATGGGAAAGGCGAGTGTGCGGTCAAAAAAGGAGTCAATTCCGTGAAGAACGGTGCTGATAAAATTGAGGACGCAGTCGAATAAACGTCCGCCCAAAAGGCTCTCGGCCAATTTTCCGGGAGTCTTTTTTCGCCACTCACCATTCAGGTCTTACTAAGGTCGTCTTCACATCTATTAATTAAATGTTATCTTATTCTCTGTGGAATCCTCAGCCAAAAAGGGGAAACAATGAAGAAGCCGTTTCACGTCAAATTCCTTCTCCAAGAGATCGAACAAAGAAAAGAAAAAAACTCCCGCTATTCTCT
>JAYVHR010000459.1:0-3302 GCA_043771075.1 Bacteriovoracaceae bacterium | reverse complement strand
GTCGACCGGAAAAAAGATATGATTCTTGTTTCTGGTTTCAACGTCTATCCGAATGAGCTGGAAGATGTGATTTGTTCGCACCCCAAAGTTCTTGAGGCCGCGGCGATTGGTGTTCCGGATGAAAAATCAGGCGAAGTGGTGAAGATCTTTGTCGTAAAAAAAGACGATACCCTCACCCAGGACGAACTGATGAAGTTCTGTCGGGACAATCTGACAAGTTACAAGGTTCCCAAGTCGATAGAGTTCCGGAAAGAGCTGCCCAAGACGAACGTCGGTAAAATCCTGAGAAAGGATCTCCGGGCAGAAGTGCTTTCAAAAAATTCCTGATTCCTCCCTTAAGCGTGGGCCTCTTCGGGGGCCCATCTTTTCAAGCACATTTTTCTCGGCTGGACCTGATATAGACATGCGGTAGGATAAGATCAGGAGCGCCTATGACTAACCTGACCATTCTTGTTGTGCTTTTGTCTTTTCCGGTCTTTGCCCGCAATCACATTGCCTATATGGGTGGCGGAGGAGAACCGCAGGGATCGAATACTATCTTTGATGGAGATGTGAATCGTTTCGGTGATTTCGTCGATCGCATGCCGGAAGATACTAATCTCTCTGTCACTTTCAACGGCGGACATTCGCTCACTGAAGGCAGACTCGCCCGGAAATTTCCCCGTACACCGAATACTCCTTTTACTCCGGCCGCATTCGAGACCCTCGTAACGAGATATGAAAACGATATCCGGGAAGGAAGAATTACTTCCTCCGATCAGCTCATGCTTTTCATCGATACTCACGGTGGTGAAAACATGGCCCCTCAGGCCACGCATAACGTAGCAACCAGTTATGGGGCCATCGCAAATTTCGATCAGATCGCCGGGGCCAGAACTGTCAATCTTGATCGCCTCCAGGCCCTCACCACACTTGCTGAATCGCGGGGCATCCGGATGGCCGTCGTCGATGTCAGTTGCCATTCAGGTGCTTCTCTTCCTCTCGCCAATTCAACTACGTGTGTGATTTCCGCAACGGGCCCGCGCCATTACGGCTTTGCCGGAGCTGGTACTTTCTCCTCTCACTTCATCAGAAAGATGCGCCCGGGAAGAAACCTGGATCAGATTTTTCATGATGTCCGTGACAACACCAGCGACACTGACTTTCCGATGATCTCTTCTCCTGTGGGACGGGATATTCAGAATGAGATTTATCCTCTTCTCACGCGTTTTCTATATGACTACGAAAGAATGGGAGCAAGTAAGCTCAGTAACGATATCATTAAATCCATTACGACGAATTCCTGTGAACAGGAAAACCAGAGTCTCGCCACACTCATCAATCTTTTAAATGACGTGGAACGAGTGACGAATGAAGATTTCCGCAGACTGCGTGATTTGGTCTCTGAGTATCAGGCGCTCAGGACAAATCTTCAGACACAAATCAAGGGCATGCTCAATAATCCCGCTCTTTCGGAGTCGCGGCAGGTTTGTCACAACTCAAATTGTTTTCCTTATACCGGCAGGGAAGTGATCGCGATGGATATCGACGCCACGATCGCTGTCGCGAGACGGGCGGGCACTCAAACTCCATCCAGTGCGGCCTTCTACCAGAATTGGGAAAATACCCTGAATCAGCTGAAACCCTGGAAGGCCCAGCTTCTTGCTAACCCGGCCGTCGGCGGATTTCCGAATTTTTTTCACAACTATCCTTCTCTTGAGCGGCAGACGGAAGGCCTTGCCCGCCGGATTTCCCGTGAAGAGAGACGTCTCTATCGTGAGATGGCACAGTCCCGTGCTGCTGACCCAAGACCAAATCCTTGCCGGGACTTCCGTTTATGATTCCTTTTTTCTTTCTGCTATTTCTTCCTGTCATGGGCATGAGTGCAGAATGCGTGAGTTATGAATTTCAGGGAGCTGTGAAAACTCTTCCCGGAAAATTTGTTCTCATCACTCAGGCAGGCACACTTTCAGAAAGAAAATTTGAATTTGATCATCAGGATATTCCTAAACTTGCTCCGTATGCCGGAAAACATGCGAAGGGAGAATTTATCCTTCCGGAAGAAAATCCCGTCACGGGAACCAAAGTTCTTTTACTTTTAAGGATCGATTTCGATGTTCCCGATCCGTTGCAGACCGTGAAAGGTCTTACGAATCCCAAAAAAATACCCTGTCCGAAGCTTTGAGTGAAGGCCGGTGTAAGTTTTCACCTCTTACCCGGGATTTAGACCATCGCACAGCAAGCATTTGTAAGACATTACGCGTTTCTCTTTTCATGATTCAAACCTTAAGATTTAACTAAGCAGCAATTAAGAAAATCAAGGATGATAACTAGATCAGAGAAGGACTTCTGACCTTAGCCAAAGCCAAAAAGAAGGGACCGTGCAGGGTCCCTTTTTTTATTCCCTTCACTCCCAAATCTCCCTATAAGAGCATGGCGTTATTGTTTGGCTGATTGATTCCGTCGGGGTAGATATGTAGATATCTAAATTCCTAGGAGGATTTTATGAAATTCATGACTGTGATTGCTGCACTTTTCGTTGTCTCTTCAGCGTTTGCTTCTGAATACGTTTCCAGAAAGCTGAACTGGAGTCCTAGATCTCACAATGGCGGAACTGTTTCTTATTACAACTGTGATTCTGTTGAATCGACTGTTGAATCTCACCTCGCTGCTCTCGGAGCTCAGAACGTTCGCGTTTCTTGCTCTGGCGGAATCGAGTCTGGTTGGACAATGCCCGCTCACGTTCGTGCGACATTCGATGTTGCTGTTCCGGGTGTGAACGGAACGACAAGAGAAGCAACTCTCGCCGGTCGTGAGTCTTGCTCACTGAACGTTGAATTCCTTGATGCTGCTCTTCCACTCTTCCCGGGTGTTAAAGTCGTTTCTAAGCGTTCTTCGTGCATGGGCGGAAGACTTGATGCCTGGAAATACGTTCTCTCTGTTACTGAGTAATTATTTTTTTGTTGATGAGGGCAGCTTAGGCTGCCCTTTTTTTTTGTCTGCACATTCCGTATTCATGAGAAATGTTTGTGATTTTTTATGAAGAAGGGGATCCGGGATAGCGAGATCAGGATATTCGACCTTTGTGATGACCATATCTTCCAGCGTAAATTTCCCAACAACAAATTTCCCGATAAACGGTGCCATGGCGAGTTCCGTTTTCTGATTGAACCGGAAAACTTTCTGCGAGTTTGATCCCTCATTGATGGTCAGGATCACATCATTTTTTTTGGCGACGGATCCTCGCAGTTCATACACAGCACAGTCGCGTGCCAGTGCCGTCAGGGCGAAGAAGAGAATGAGAATATTCACAGGTTAAACTG
>JAYVHR010000458.1:0-2772 GCA_043771075.1 Bacteriovoracaceae bacterium | reverse complement strand
TAAAAAGTGAATGGGTATTATCGTGAAGAAAAGACACCCACTCCCCTCTCGAAAGCCCGCTCTTCTGTTTCAGGTTCAGACCGAGTGCACGCGTAAGATGTGAATCGACAAAATTGAGAACAGTCTTCCCTTGCTCGAGAAGAGCTTTCAGCTTGATGACAAGTTTCGGATCGACCGGACCATTATCCTGCCTCATGACAACAGAACAGGAATCGAGTTCTTTTTCTGGATTCATTCCCCAGTGATGGAATCGCGGATTGATTCCGTTCTGCAGGAGATACCCAAGAAATCCGCCCATCCATTCTCCATTCATTACCAGAGAATCAATATTCGGAGACTGCGAAGGAGCATGCTGCGAGTTTTCACGTATGAGACAGACATCATCCGTCATTGCGGTTGCACGCCCCAGAAAATCCTGATGAGGCCCGATAAGTTTGACACCGATTTCTTTCAGGTCGTCAAAGTGCTTTCTGGGATCTGCATTGCCATCCAGAGGAGCATCAAAGAAAAGATCGCGGTCCTGATTCAATTTTGTTTTCATGACAGTGCGGACATCAATGCCCGCGAGATATTCAGTATCCACCTGCTTCTGAAAATCATTCCAGAAAGTTTCAGGTAATTCTTCAACTCTCAAGCTTTGCAAAGAGCGTTTCTCTTTCATTTTTTCAAGCATCGGAGAAAGAGCTTCGTAAAGACCTCCCACCTGCCAGTTATCACCTTCGTGGAAGTAATAAACCATGAGTGCCTTGAGTCCGTGGCCGATTGTCGTGAGATAAGTCTGGCGACGGGCCTCAGGAGAAACATCAATCCCCTTCCACCATCCACCCTGGATCTCAGGACCGAATACCCATTCAACATTTTGTCCCAGATAATAATCGCTGGCGGCATCAGCAGACTTCACATCGTGATCAGCTTTGAATGGAAGATTGAGAAGTGGTCTTCCCGGAAGATCATACGTCTTAGGATAAAGATTCACCGTCATCATTCCGGTCTTCCCCGGATCATTTCTGTATTCGTAATTCGGAAGGATTCCATCCTTCATGGCATTGTAACTTTCGGCCAGGGTGAAGAGGACGTCTGGTTCATGCACTCCGAGTTTTTCCCACATTGCTCTTACGAGTTTCAGATACTCGTACATACTATGATCCTGAAAACGGTACCAATCCTGATCTTCAGAAATATTCACGCCTGATATTTTAGGAGTGGTGATATCGGTCCATTTTTCCCAGCTGCGATTATGCTGGCGATTCAACTGATCAACTGTTCCGTAATTTTTTTCCAGGAACTTCTGATAACGATTGCGTGCGCCGGGACCATGGTCGTGATTGAAAATCGACTGCCACATGAAATTAGTTTCGTTATCGATCTGAAGGAATGAAATCGGCTTTCCGGCACCAATGCGCTCCTTGAGAACGCGCTCATAGACCACTTTGAACCAGCGCTCAGAATATTTCAGGAGATCGGTATTGTGATAGTCGTAAAGCTTAGTCCGGAGACCCAGCTGGTTTCTCATGTGTGAGTCGGGAAATTTATCATGGAACCATTTCGGTACTGCTCCAAAACCGAGGAAGCCCCACTCAGCATTGATATAGGGACCAGGGCGGGCCATGATTTTATGGATTCCGTGTTCTTCAATCAAGCGGAAGAATGTAAAGATATCGCGCGAAGGATAGTCGGCATTGCCATCACCATCTTCATCAACTGTTCCGTCGAAATCAAATTTTCCTTCAGTATATTCATGGAAATCCCATGGAATATAAAAACTGACGGTATTCATTTTCGCTTCCACAATCCGGTCGAGGGCCTTGTTCCATAGTTCAATCACCTTTGCGCGTGGAACGTTTTTTCCGTAGCCACCACGAAGACGAAAGTACTGAAGTTCCGCACCAAAGAGTTGCGGCTGTGCCTTTCCATCGATCAGCAATTGATGGTCATCAAAAGAGATGATGCCGGCAAAAACCGGAGTGGAAAGAAGGAAAAAAAATACGATGAAAGAACGGAGATTCGACATACGACTCCTGAGTGATTTAGTCTGCTAAGATTAAAGCCCGAAGAACATATCCGACAAGTATTATATAGAGAGACGCGTTGCAAGCTAGGTGATTTTCGGGACTTCCTTCACCTGAGAATCGGGCCGCTGAAAGCCGGTTCTTACATCAAAGACCTTCTAGCAGGTTTCGTCGATGTATAAGGTCGCCTATTTCCCCGGGACAAATTCCCCGCTCCAGCCAAAAGTAGATATTTTAAGAACCAGAGGCTTGAGCTTAGTGAGTGTAAATTTTGCACCATTCTTCATGCTCATTTTGATTGCCCAATGAGCAGCTTTGCCAAGTTTGATCTGCTCTTTTGAGATCGCTGCGCTAATCTCATCATTATCCCCACAGATATCAGCACTGCCTGATGCCCAGAGACCTTCTTTCGTCTTCATGAATTCAAGAAAAAGTGTTCCTTTCGTTTCAGTAATTTTCACGATGAGTGGTTTTCCGTCATCGGCGGTCGTTTCTTCCCAATGTAGTGGATAGGCCTCATCACCGAAAAGTTTCTGAAAGGTTTTGATGTCGTGAGCACAGGTTTTTGCCCACAAACTTGTCGCCAGTAAAACAAAAAGAATCACGTTCATAAGAGTTTTGCCAGAAGATTTCTCTTCCACGTCTCTTTCCCTTGGGCGATTTCTGCCATGAGTTCATTTGCTTTCGGATCATCTATCTTCTGATCTTTTGAGTTCCAGAGAAAGTTAAGCCACTCGTCGGTCGCTTTCAGGAGGATATCGTG
>JAYVHR010000457.1:0-3374 GCA_043771075.1 Bacteriovoracaceae bacterium | reverse complement strand
GTAGCCCTCACTGTGGTTTCACCGTATATCCTGAGAATGTTCAGAAACACTGAAGTTCAGTCATTCATCACGGATAATGTGGAAGGAATCCGTTCGCGTATCGACGGGATGATCCACTCAGGTGAAGCGAGTCTCGATTCTCTAAACTAGTCAGCGATTCATTTTTGGGGAAGGCGCTTCAGCGTCTTCCTCTCTAAAAATGATGCCGGTGAGCGAGGACCTTTGCGGCCATACTCGTAGGCGAGTTTGTTTTTACTATCCTTAATCAATGGATCTGCACCCGCCTCGAGAAGACTTGCGACGGCCGGAAAACAGTTTCTCTCCGAAGCCTTGTGCAAGGGAGTTTTTCCTTTCTTATTAAGTGCGTTCACATTCGCACCCTTATCAATCAGAAAATCGACTACATCTTCGTGACATAAATGAGCAGCAAAATGAAGCGGGCTCGCCATATCGAATTTATTGTTCAGATTCTCGGGGCTGGAAAGTTTTTTAACAATTTCGAGATTACCACCTTTGAGCGCGAGATAAAATAAGTTCATGCCCTCATATTGATAATTCTTATGAGAAGATTTTATGACTTTATCCTTGGCCGCCCCCGCATCACTAAGCAGATTAAAGATTTCGGATCTGCCGCGGAATGCAGCAGTCATGAGAGGAGAAAATCCGTTATCATTCTGCTCATTAATATTCGCGCCTTTTTTAACAAGGAGCTTCACTTCAGCAATTCTGTTGCTGATGATCGCATCGTGTAGAGCGATTCCTCCGTCTGCTGATGAAGTAACAAAAGTCATCGGAAAAATCAGGAAACCTACCAGGCCCGCCATGATCGGAACATCACGGAGGGGTTTCCAGTTTTCCTTCGGTGTACGAAATTTTTCATGAAGCCATACTTCAAAACCATCTTTGTATAGCCAGATCGTTCCAACGAGAAGGAAGCCGAACATTGAGTATCGGTTGAAGACGAGTTGTCCTGCAAAATCGAAATACTTGATCAGCTCGGGGTAATCCGCCTTCAGGACTTTTGCAGCAATTCCGATTCCTAAAGCAAAATAAAATATCCCGGTTAAGTAATATAAACCGTTCCGAAGATTTTGAAACAGAAGGGTTCTTTTGTTAACACGTGAAAACTGAATCCGCGGATAGACAACCAATCCTACAAAAGACTGAATACTGAATGCAAAAAGCGCAAGTAGAGCATAGGGGAACCAGAAGAGAATTTCTGAAGGTTGCGTTTCAAACAATGAGGCGATGAGGCGATGGTAACAAAGGAAGAAATACACTGAAGGAAGATAATTGAAAAAGCTGTTCGCTAGATAAAGGTGGTACAAATCTTTTTTCGGTAATGGCAGTGACTGGAAATACTTCCATGAAAAATTCTCCAGGTCATTCACTGACCCAGGGTTAACATTCATAAGCTTTAAGCTGAGTACAATCTTAGCGAGCGTCACCAGATAAATGACAAATTGAAAAAGTGGATGGATCTCAAAGAAGTTGAGTACCAGCGCACCTGCAGAAATGATCAGAATCTGCAGCCAGAGTTGCTCTTTGTGCCACTCATAAACTGAACGGATATGATTCACGCGGCCTCCACATCAAGATTGAAGAGGCGACTTATTTCCTGAGGGGAGTACAGTGAACCACTCTTCCCTTTGATGAAATAAATCCTATCCACTCGCTCGACGAGGTCCTCGGCAATATTGGTCGCAAGAATCACGGCCGATCCGTGAACATTTCTCATGCGGGCTATTTCATTAAAAAATATTTGTCTCGTTTCAGGATCCATCACGGCAGTGATCTCATCAATCAGGATGAGCTTTGGTTTGACCGAGAGATTGGCCACCACCTGGACTTTCTTCTGCTGGCCGGTGGAAAGAGAACCGATGCGGGCTTCCGGATCAAGCTGAAACACTTTCAAAAGATGCGCTTCCTCTTCAAGGGAATACGATTCATAAAACGAAGCATGGAACTTGAGGAATTGTCTAATTGAGAGACTACTCTTGATACTGACTTCCTGAGACAGAAAGACGACATCCTTTCTGTGAGCGCGTGCAATCGCATGTGGATCTTCACCCATGATTTCGAGAGTGCCGGTAGAGCTCTTCCGGAATCCCATCAGAAGATCCATCAGTGTTGTTTTCCCGGCGCCGTTGTGGCCAAGGATACCGATGAACTCACCTGCATTCACTTCAAGATTAAGATATTCAAGAATTGAATCTGAGTAGGGGATGGAATAAGACATGTCTTTGATGTGGATAATTTTTTGCATGAGCTATTTTCGGACGAATCAGGGGCGTACCGTAGGAAATAACGACATTCCAAAGACTTATTAGAGATGAATCAAGGATCTGCTGCCTGAATTTCTGGCAATTTGTTTAGAAAAGGAAAGTCTTTGCATAGGTCAGGTGATCGATGTTCCACTTTTTCAGATGGATCGCTTTGAGCGATGCATCCTATATTATTTATTGTCTTTAGCGAAATGTTGCTGTCTTCTATCATAGGTAGATAAGGAGCTTCTTATGAAACCATGGATTAACTATCATCACCTTTATTACTTCATGACGATAGCTGAGTCGGGAAGTATTTCCCGCGCCGCTGAGAAACTTCTACTGGGCCAGCCGACTTTGTCGGCGCAGTTAAAACAGTTTGAAGACCAGATTGGAGTGAAGCTTTTCAGCCGTGAACATAAACGGCTTGTTCTCACTGAACACGGAACTCTCGCGCTCGACTATGCCCGCAATATTTTCAAGATGGGTGGGGAAATGTACGAGGCCCTGCACGACAGGCTTCGTCCGAATAAAATCAGTCTTCAACTGGGAGCTCTTGATAGTGTCCCGAAACAGATCATGCTGGAACTTACCCAGGCAGCACTGACGTCGTCGCCCTGTACGATCTCACTGGTGGAAGGGAAATTCGATGAACTCCTGCGCGATCTTATTTCGAATAAGATAGATATCGCCATCAGTAATTTCCTTCCCAGTAACGAAGGGACACGCGGCCTTCATCATCGGGTGATTTCGAAAACAAGCTTATCTATTTTTGGTTCGAAGAAGTTCCGGAAACTCAGGAATGATTTTCCGCATTCGCTCCAGGGACAACCTTTTGTCCTTCCCACTTATGACAGCCAGGTCCGGTACAATCTTGAGCACTGGATGAGATCAAATGAACTGAATGTGGAAGTCATCGCGGAAACGCAGGATACGGCCCTTCAGCAATTGATTGCTGTGAATGATATGGCCCTGATTCCCGCCGCCCCACATACAGTAAAGCCTTATCTCGATTCAGGAGAACTCTTTGAGATCGGAAAGCTCGGAACTGTTTTCGAGGAGCTTTATCTGATTTCCGCTCAGAGGAAAATTTCCAACCCGGTTGCATCC
>JAYVHR010000456.1:0-3125 GCA_043771075.1 Bacteriovoracaceae bacterium | reverse complement strand
ATTTCCATCACAGTGCGGACAAAGTCCAGGTCACCAAACGGAACGCGTGCTTCAAGGGCATTGGCCGCGATACACCGGTCGGCGCGGAGAACATCGTACATATGGAGTTCATCCACGCGCTTCTTGGCTTCCTTCTGGAAAGCTTCAGCGGTGGGAGCAAAGTCTGTGTACTTATAACCAAAAATCTCATCCGAGATTTCTCCCGTGAGCACAACTTTGATTTTTGTTTTTTCATGAATGTACTTACAAACAAGATACATCCCGATAGAAGCTCGGACAGTTGTAATGTCCCAAGTCTCAAGATGCCAGATGAGCTTATCGAGAACTGAGAGCGTATCGTTCTTATTGAAGTAAACTTCGTGATGATCAGTCTTCAGATAATCAGCAACAATTTTCGCGAACCCGATATCAATCGGATTGTGATCAAGGCCTACGGAGAAAGTTGTAATCTGTTTTTTCAGGAGCTGGTGAGCGATCCCGCAAACCAGAGATGAATCAAGACCACCTGAGAGAAGAAATCCTACCGGTACGTCAGCCACGAGGCGCTTCCGGACACCTTCAATGAACTTTTCACGGATGTCTTTCAGATGCTTGTCTAAGTCTTTCGGAGCATAGGTCGCAACAGTTGTGAGGTCACGGTATTGCTTAAAGTTTTCTCCGTCATAAATATGTCCTGGAGGGAAAGGCTCCACTTTCTTGCAGAAAGGGGTGAGAACCTTGATCTCAGAAGCGAACATGATTTTATTATCTGATGTGTATCCGTAATAGAGCGGACGGATACCAATCGGATCGCGGCCGGCCACGAGTTTCTTTTTCTGGTTATCCCAGATAACGACAGCAAACTCTGCATCGAGGTTGTAACACATCTTCTCAATGCCAAGATCTTTGTACATCGGAAGAAGAACTTCACAGTCAGAGTGAGAAACGAACGGAAAAGTCTTTTCGTAATCGTGGCGAAGGCTCAGGTGATTATAAATTTCGCCGTTACAGATCGCTATATTTCCATTTTCCTGATCAACGAATGGCTGATGCCCTTTCAGAGTCGGATCCATGATCGCGAGACGATGAAAGCACATGGTTGCGCCTTCAGTCTTCATGATCTCAGAATCATCCGGCCCGCGATGAACGAGCTTTTTGAAAGTGGTAGTAAAATCCGGAAGTGTCTCCACATCTCCGGCATAAGCGAGTAATCCGCACATAATTTAATTCCTGAGTGTCGGGAACTGTTTCCCGGCGTCGAAGGCTATCTTATCGTAAGGCTTAAGTCAGTATCAGAAGGTGAATTTTGCCTATCAAAAGGTTACAATGTGTGGGCATGGATTTGAAGATTGAAAATTTTAAAAAGATCGTTGTTCTGACGGGTGCCGGGATCTCGGCCGACTCGGGGATCTCCACATTCCGGGACTCTGATGGTCTTTGGGAACAACACAGGATCGAAGACGTTGCGACCCCCGAAGCCTTTAAACGGGACCCTCAATTGGTATGGAAATTCTACTCCATGAGAAGAATCAACGCGGCCAATGCCCAGCCAAACCCGGCCCATCATGCCCTGGTAAACTTCGCAGGAAGATATCCCGGTCGCATGACCCTGGTGACCCAGAACGTGGACGGACTTCATGACCGGGCCGATGAAAAAGGTCTCCTTCCACTCCTGACTATGCATGGATCTCTTAACCAATCCCGCTGCAGTCATTGTGAGACCGTTTACTTTGATGATCATGCCTACTTCGATCTCGCCGGAAACTATGCTCCTCAGGAAACCGCGATCTGCTCAGCCGCGGAAAAATCCGGACATAATTACCTTCATCATTATCGTCTTTCGTATCGGAATTTCCTCCCGCAATCACCATGCTGTCAGGAGCTCATGCGCCCGCATATCGTGTGGTTTGGAGAAGTCCCTTTGTCGATGGAAAGGATCGAGGCAGAACTATCAAAATGCGATCTTTTTGTGAGTATCGGAACGAGCGGTCAGGTTTATCCGGCGGCGGGATTTCTCCAGTTTGCCAAAACATGTGGAGCGAAGACCGTGATTCTGAATAAAGAAGGGATTCCGCAAAATCGGTTTGTGGATCTAGAAATCCTCGGCAATGCCAAAGATATCGTCCCGGAATTTTTTAAGGATTGATTTTGTATTTTCTGAAAGAGTTCTGCGCCAGATCGAGGGCCTCTTTTCTGGCCCGGCCCAGAATATAAGGTCTCGTGGCTGGAAGTTCTATCTGGATACTGTCACCGACGTATTCTTTTTTCCAGACGTTCATCACGCGGATAATAACGAAGTACATATGTGTGCCCGGGCGGTAGCCATATTCTTCAACCGCAACAAATTGTCCTTTGGATGATGTGCCCAGAACATCGATCTTCTGCTTGTTGGCAGCAAGAACCTGGGTAGTGAGCAAAAGGCTAAGAACGATGAGTTTCATCATGCCGATAAGGGAGCAAGGGAGGGGCCATATTACCCCTCATGAATCAACGACTTAGCTTGGATTTTTAGTCGACTTTATGGCCTCTGTCTAAACAATCGCCACTCTTTCCTGGTTTTTATTGAGAACCAGAGATGGAAGCTTACTCCGGGAAGAAAATGTGATGTTCACAAAACTCCGGAGCATATCCATCAGCTCGAGATCTCCCTTATAAAATTTTTCGCGGATGAGCGGCGGCATAGAATGAAGAGATTGGAAAAATTGATAGCGCTCACGGCATGGAGTTTTCGCCTGATAAAGCATCCGATTGATGATTCGCAAATATCTTCTCCGTGATTTTCGCTCGACCAGATACTTTTTCATGACCACTTTCAACTCACCCAGGCGGAAGCTCGTCTCAACCATGCGATCAATGAGTCTCACAGCATCGGGGAGAGCATCTCCCGTAATGTCATGAACGAATCCATCAAGGCGAATGACTCTTCCTTCGCAGAATTGATCACAATACTCGCGTGGAATTTTTCTGAACTCAGTTTCACGCTCGAGAATATCACCGATCATCCATCTTCTCTGGTGGGCTTCACGAAGAAGATCGGCTTCAAAATTTTCATGATACAGAAGTGGATCAGTGGAAAAACGGACATCCTTCAGGAGAAGACGATCTTCATCCAGTGGTAAAACCTGGAGATAACGAAAACCATTTTT
>JAYVHR010000455.1:0-2873 GCA_043771075.1 Bacteriovoracaceae bacterium | reverse complement strand
GGTCGCGAGATTCTTTTGTCTCTCATCTCTGACCGGAGTGGTTTCACGCAGGAAGAATTCTGAAACCTCATGCGGGTTCATCGGAAGAAGCTTCTGCATGAGTGTCCACGCTTCTTTGGCGTATTCTTCCGTGAGACTTTCGAGATGAAAAGAGCCATAGCTCGCATCTTCCACGACTCCCAACATGCTCTCGAGAGAAAGAATATGGGAAGAGTTCCGGGCCATGCGGCGCGAGCGCTCTTCATGCTCCGGTTCTGAGTGATCGGTTTCAAGTTCAAAAATTGTCTGATAACCGGATGACTGGGTAAAATCGCAACCTGCTATAAATCCACCTGCGACCGATGCATTATTTCTCAGCATATTTGAGTAACGCTCATACAAGGTCCACTCTCGGAAACTGGTGAGGCCGGTGACGAAAATATTTTTCTTCACACCATACTCAGCAATAATTTTCCCGGCGATAAGCCTGGCGGCCCTCACCTTCGCGATATTCTTAAAGAAATGAGAATCAAGAAAGACGCCGATATGAACATCGCCTTCAGGAAGTTCCTGAGTCAGTGTATGAGCAATGGCAGCGAGTTCCTGGATATTATTTCCACCGGGTGCAGCGACTCCACGACCAAGAATCATTTTCTCTTCATCAATCAGTCTGAAGTTGGGAGAGATTTCCGGGATCTTACGATCTCCCAGAAGTATGGCCACGATATCTCTGGTGTCTTTGTGAGAGGATAGAATTCCGGAGATTTTATTCCAGTCACTGTTCGTGAGGAAATCCTTCTCAAAGAAAAATAGCCGCACTCCCGCTTCCAGGTCATCCTGGAGTGTGCTTTCAATGTTCTGAGGAATACGGACATAAGTCTGTGCAGCTTTTTTCCATGATTCGCGCGGTTTCAGCTGGTGACTGACCCCGGCCTCGAGAGAAAGAACCGGCCAGGCGCCTTCCGCCGAGCGCTTGGTGCGCTTCTTTTCGACGTCATCCATTTTGAGCTCAGAGCGGAGTGATTTTTCCCACTGATCCCGTTGGGTATTGAAATTCTGCTGAAAGAAATCTGTGAGGGAGTTCATGGAGTAATTCTATCATTTTATCCTTATTGAGTAAAAAACCATTGGGCGTTAAACTGCCAATACACAGTGAAAATAGATGGTGGTAAATTGAATTTAACGCTTTTGGTAGAAAACAATCCTAAGATTGAAAGCTTTTACCGGCTGAATCTCATTACCTGGCTCGGACTCGAGACGGCCGTGACCCCCGATGCAGCAAGTGCCATGAAACTTCTCACGGCTCCCGGAAATGGCATCCATCTCATCATCGCCCGGGCGCAGATCGGGAAAGAACAGACTGCGGCCGAAATCGTCAAATTCCTGCAATCAAATGGACTGAATATTCCTGTGATTGTGATCGGTCCGGGAAATGAAGTCTCGGGAAGTTTCGCTCACATGAAAAATTCCCTCCAGCTGAAAACCATGATTCAGGGAGCGGCCAAAGCGCTGGGAATTACCGCGCAGTCTATGTCGACCATGGAAGTGCCGGAGTACTACCCCATCCCTCTGCACTTTTTTTCTATCCTCAGGCGCTCCCCATGTCCGGTCTACCTGCAGGACAAAGGTACATATTCCGTTCTCTTTGAAAAATCCAAAGACATCTCCCAGAAAGACCTCAATAAACTGGAGAGCGGCGGAACTAAAAATCTCTTCATCGGAAAAATGGACCGGCTGGAATTTGTGAATACTCTCACCTCCGAACTGATGGCCACACTGAAAGATGAAGATCTTTCAGCTGATGAGCAGATAAGTGCCGCCGATTCCACGTTAATCCTCGCTTCAAAAAAACTCATGTCGATCGGCATTACCGAAGAAACAGTGACACTCGCCCGTAAATCCATCGAGACGATGAAGAAAAACTCGAAAACGAACCCCAAACTTTCAAAACTTCTCGAGCGGCTTCTTGCCAATAAAACGAGTTATCTTTTCACCCATACTCAGCTTCTCTGCTACATCGGCCTTCATATCATCAAAAATATCGACTGGGGAAATCCTGAGCAGGAAGAGAAAATCTGTTTCATCTCTTTTTTCCACGACATTGCCCTCGAGAGTGATGACCATGGACGGGTGAAGGCTGCACTGGAGCTGAAGAAGTCGAGTTTCAATGAAATGGAGAAATCCCTGATTGAAAAACACGCGCAGGTCGCGGCGGAACTTGTGTCGAAATTTCCGCACGCGCCGATGGGTGCAGATCAGATTATCCGGCAGCATCACGGCTCACTGAACGGTCTGGGATTTTCCGATCACTTCGGAAATAACGTCTCACCGATGTCGATTGTGTTTATTGTCGCTGAGGAATTCACAAGAATTGTCCTGAAGTATGCCGAGCAGGATCTGAACCGCACGCACATGATTCGTGAGCTCAAGGATTCATTCCCGACTTCCCGCTTTCAGAAAGTTATCGAACTACTGAACACCATTACTTTCTAGCCGTGAGCGACTAAGTAAGAGACCCAGGCGTCGCAGTTTTCGCCTTCGGTACTTGGCTTGAATTCGCCGTCTCCCCCGCCCTCATCATCATCGCCTTCCCAATAAGCAGTCACTTTGGAAAACCCGGCCTCGATCATGATGTCTTTTACTTCCGGCATCATCCAGAAACGCCAGTCATAGGTGAAGACGTTTTTATGCATCTTCCCCTTCTTGTCCTTGAAGTGAATCGCAAACAGACACTCATGCGTGATGGGATTAAACTTCTGGCATTCCCAGTAGTAAGTCAGGTTCTTCAGATTTTTTTTATCGGTCACGAGCTTTTGTGATTCCGGACCGCCAAAGATATCCACAAAGAAAAGTCCCTCTTTATTCAGGGATTTTTTCACAGTCTTAAAATATTT
>JAYVHR010000454.1:0-4259 GCA_043771075.1 Bacteriovoracaceae bacterium | reverse complement strand
TCCCGTCCAAGAATATTCACCAGCTGAAGTGAAAACGTGTGTTTCCCCCAACGGTAATTTCCACCAGCATCAAAAGTCTCAAAAGAATTGAGTTTGGCTATTCCACCGGCAAAATCGAAGTCTTTCCGGGAATCAAACCAGCGGCCTTTGAGAAAGAGCTCCGAAACTTCAGTCGGAAACCATGTCCCCGAAAGCTGGGCCATATTATAGGGACGACGGAGAACTGGCTGCTCTTCCTCTCGGATCTGTTGATGCGTAAAGCTTCCCTTCACTTCAAAATTTTCATTTGTCCATTTTGCCGAAGGTTCAAACCCCTCGGAGATAAATCTGTTCTGGTTTCTGAATCCACTGCCGGTGAAGGTTACGAGATTGGAAAGACGGTTCTGGAAGAAAACATTGGCGAGTTCGAGTTGAGATAGTTTTATTTTCCATGAGGCTTCGTAGGATTGATTACTTTCGGGATTAAGATTCTTGTTACCGAGGACCGGATCATGCAATTGGTACAACGAAGGAGCCTTGTATCCGCGGGAGTATTGAAATCCCCATGTGCCCGCAAAACTTTTCATCTCCAGGCCGGTGGAACCAGTGACAAAATTCCCATATCGCGAATGATGATCACCCCGAAGGCCGCCGTGAAAAGAGAAATCTCCTTCCGTCAAAAGACCCTGGATGAAAAAGGAATTGAGATCAAAACTTTTCTGGCCCCGGAGATCGTAGGTTTCTTTTTCATTTGAGATTCCGGTGAGAATCCGTGCGTCTTTCTCTCCCCTCTCCCACAGAATTTCGTTCTGAAAAAGATTGCCGGTGAAATCGAGATTTCCGCGGGTGAGATTCTTAATCCTGCGGTCATTGCGGTTGAGACCATTTCGAAGCGAGACAGCAGAAGTCTTGTCTATAGAGAAAGTGGTTTTTTGCTGAAGAAGATACTGATGATTCCGGCTGCGTTCTTCTGAATTGTCACTCGTCACATCGAGTTCATTTCTGCCTTCAATAAATGAGGCCAGGAGATCTGTCTTAATCTGCGGAGCAATTTCATGGCGGGAAGAACTGGTGAGCTGAGTGATGTCTGATCCATCACGCTCATGTGCATTGAAGCGTTTTTCGTTATACCGTGAGATGCCGTCCGTGTGCTGGCGCACAACACTCAGGGTGCCCTTCTTCCAGTCCTGCCGATAAGAAGCACCAACTGTTCCGAAACTTCCTCCACTCAGAGTGAGTTTCTTTTCCGGCCTATCCGATCCTTTCCGGCTGAACATTTCAATGTGTCCACCCATGGCATCGGATCCGAAGAGAACGGCCTGTGGACCTTTGTGCACGCGGATTTCTTCCACTGATGTAAGTGAGAGAAAAGCAGCATCAAATTGCCGGTCAGTATTGGTGGGGTCGTTCAGTTTCAAACCATCGAGTGTGAATGAGACGTGCCTTGCTTCAGTTCCCCGGATGAAGAAAGTTGTCCTTCCACCCGGGCCGCCGTTTTGCGAGCTCACGAGTCCAGGCACACGTTCCAGCACATGAGAGACCAGAGGCAATGGCTGATTTTCCAGTTCCTCTTTGAGAATAATTTCAGTCTGTGAGAAAGTGTAATCTTCAATGCGCTTACTGGCATTCACTTCGATCGTGTCGAGAGTTTCGGAGGCTGATGCGAAAGAAATTAAACCCAGAAGGATGATAAAGGCCGACATGATTTCCTCCCCGGGAATGTCGTTTTCATGAATCCGTATCTGACTTCCTTTCGGTTACAGTTGCGGGACAGTGCTGGATTCTCACCAGCTTCCGGGGTTCATGAGAGCTTAGAGTAACTTATCCGCCAACGAAAAGACACATCCGTGACCTCCTTTCATGAAGAAATAATCTCAAAGTGCCTGTTTTCATATGAGACCCGCTTCACTCATCCGGGAAGTTTTATAATAGCTATATGAACATCAACAATAGAACTCACGAACGCTTCGAAGTCCAACCGGGCAAATGGGTGAAAGTCTGGAAGAGTAAACCTGGTCAGCAGATACTTCAGCTGATCGATATCTCTCAAGGTGGAATGAGTTTTCTTTCTCTTGATGCCAATGAGTTCAAGCGCGGGGATCATTTTCTCGTCGTAGATTTTAAAGACCGCACATTGAAGCAAAAAATCCTCGCGGTGGTGCGCTATGTGAAAGTCAACGTAGAGATCAATGATAAATATACGGACTACAAAGTCGGTGTAGAGTTTCTCAAGGTAGCAATTTGATCTCCGCTCCTTGCTAGTTTGGTCTTTGTAAAAATGTCTGGTGATGAAATCTGTCTTCTCACGGCCCGGACTCCGGAATTTGTTGGTGGCGACGATAGTGAAACCACCATTTTTGACCGCACGTCTGTTTCTAACGGAGCTCCGTCGAACAATGCTGAATATGAAGCAAATATTTCTGCGACCTTTGGATCCAACACAGGAACGGTAAATGGAATTTATTATCTGAATGTTGCCAGATGGAACTATGGATAGGTGTTTACTCCCGGACCCGCTGGTGGGGGTATGGCACCCTTCCCTCAGGTGGATGGTGTGGGAATTAAGCTCTAGAGAAGGCAAGAATAAAAAAGGCCCCTTTCGGAGCCTTCTGTATTAAGCGGTTTTCTCATCCCACTCTTCAAAATAAACTTTTTCTTCCTCGTATATCTGTTGCTGGATGGCCTTGTGCTTAGGCGATCCGTAAGGCTCTTTGTGAATCTTGTTACGTGAAATGTCTTTTCGTTTTTCAAACTGACGTTCAGCTTTCTCCACGACAAGATCGAGTGACTTGTACATGTTGTCAGCAGAAGCTTTGGCAAAGAAGTCGAATTTCGGCCCATGGATTTTCACCTCGGCCCAATGTTCATCGTTATGAACCCAGCACAGCCATTGAACATTGATGTTCCCATGGAAATACTTTTCGAAGTGTTCTGATTTCTCAGCAATGCGAGAGTCCAGAGCGGGAGTGTGTTCGAGATGCTTGAAGGAAATTTTTAGTTTCATGCGTTTACGTGCCTCTAATAAAATAAAAATTGTGTTTTGGACACCTTCTAAAATAAAAAAAACTTTGCAGATTCTTTTTTCACGACCTCCTTATTTTTTACGCTTCGATGACGGGGCTATTCCCATCATCTCGCGGTACTTCGCCACAGTTCGGCGTGCCACCACGATGTCCTTAGTACTCAAGAGCTCGGAGATTTTCTGATCGGAAAGCGGCCTTTTGGGATCTTCGTGTCCGATCATCTCTTTGATCTTGAGTTTCAGGGATTCACCGGCAATATCGATACCGCCATTCTTCCCGCCGATCCCGGCGTTGAAGAAATATTTCAGCTCGAACGTACCAATTGGTGTGTGCATGTATTTATTCGTCGTCACTCGCGAAACCGTCGACTCGTGCATTCCGATCTCGCCAGCGATGTCTTTCAGGATCATCGGCTTCAGGAACGCCGGACCTTTCTTGAAGAACTCCTGCTGGGTTCTTACAATCGAGTTCGCGACTTTATAAATCGTCTTCTGACGGTTTTCGATGGATTTAATGAGCCACATCGCCGCGCGGAGCTTGTCCTGCACGAACTCTTTGGCCTCAGCATTGTTTTCGCCGGACTTGATGAGTGACTTATAAAGATTCGAGATCCGAAGGCGTGGAACACCTTCATCATTTACCTGGACCACAAACTCTCCGCCCACCTGGGCAACGAAGATATCAGGGACCACGTACTGAGTTTCCTCAGCAGAAACCAGGCGACCTGGTTTAGGATTAAGACTCATGATCACGATCTCTGCGTCCTTCACTTTGTCTTTTGAGACACCGAAGTCTTTGGCAATTTTCGCGTAATCTTTTTTCTCGAGGTCTTTCAGGTTTCTTTCAATGATCAGTTCCACGAGTGGTGAACGCTCAGGAAGCATGCGGGCCTGTACACCTAAACATTCTTCGATATTCTGAGCTCCGCAACCGATCGGATCAAGATGCTGAACCAGACCCAGCATTCCCAGGGCTTCGTCGCGATCTTCAATTTCCGAGCGTGCGACGATTTCCTCGAATGAAACTTCAAGGTATCCGTCATCATCGATGTTCCCGATGAGGTCGAGGACTAAATTCAGCTGATTGGTAGAAAGACTTTCCATGCGGATCTGCCACTCAAGGTGTTCCTGGAGTGACTGGCCTTTCGATACCATGTTTTCATAGCTCGGAAGATCATCCGGAGAAACGCTCTCCTTCATGTTCGGAGACGATGAAGAAGTTGTATTGAATGATTCGCTATAGGATTCCCAGTCGAAA
>JAYVHR010000453.1:0-10382 GCA_043771075.1 Bacteriovoracaceae bacterium | reverse complement strand
AAATACGAGGAGAAGGTCCGCGATTTCATTAATACGGCTTTACGCCGGGAATTCGCGGATCCTCGACTTATGAATGTTTCTGTTACTCATGTTGAACTCACCATTGATTACTCACACGCCAAAGTCTATTGGGACACCTTCGATGTTAAAAAGCGCGGAGATGCCAAAGAGGCGATTGAGGCAACTGCCAGTCGCATGAGAAAGCTTCTTTCCAGCAAGATGGAAGTCAAACACACTCCGGAAATTCATTATCATTACGACTCTCAGTATGAAGATGAAAACAAAATCACTAAGCTCCTCAACGAATCTTCCGACGAAGAATAATGGCGAAGCATCCGGTCCTCTTCTCACCCAAAATTTTTAATATCTATAAACCTGCGGGAATTTCTTCTTACGATGTCGTGAGACACTTTAAGCGGAATCTTCCTCAGGGCTTCGGAAAAATCGGTCATTTCGGAACTCTCGACCCTTTCGCAGAAGGAGTTCTCATGATCGGCACCGGTGGAGCCGCGAGACTCAATGATTTTATCCATGAGTTCCTTCCGAAAACATATCTCGCCACAGGAAAACTGGGCGAGGAAACACCGACCGGTGACCCTACTGTTGAAGTGGTACAAAAAGATGAGTCCATTTATCTCAGGCAGGAAATCGGAAAATTTTCCCGGGAATTTATTGAAGAAAGAGCAAAGTCCCGTTTCCTCGGGGAATATCTCCAGACGCCCCACAAATATTCAGCGACAAAATTCATGGGAAAAAATCTTCACGAATGGGCGCGTGAGGGAGTGGATGTAAAAAAAGAGGCAGTGGCGAGAACCATTCACGCGATTGAAATTCCGGACTATTCTTTCCCTCTTCTCACGATCCGTTCCACGGTGAGTTCCGGTACCTACATCAGGACGTTATTCACTGAGCTTGCTCATGACCTGGGGACACTGGGGCATCTCTTAACACTGAAGCGTGAGAGTGTGGGGCATGTCCACGCGGACAAGGCTATCTTACAGACTGAGTGGCCGGAAGGAAGAGATCCCGCTTTCATGGAGAGGGGCCTTCCTGTGACTGACGTACTTCACTTTGGAACGATCACTCTGAGTGATGATCAGGTGAAATATTTCCGGAATGGTGCTTTTTTCAGGAGTCTCGTTGATCAGAAAGGGGAGATTGATTCTCCCTACCGGTGGCTCTCTGATTCAACAGGAGAAATCCTGGGATTGGGAGAATGGAAGAGTGAAACCGAATTCCGACCTAAGATAAATTTTCATTCAGAGGCCCAAGCTTAGCTTCCATCTGATCGTAGCCTTCCAGTACTTTCGACCAGCAAGCGCGTGCAAATTCCTCAGCGTTCGGAAAATTCTCTGGAAATATTTCTTTGTGAACAATGATTCCGAGATGTCTTCCAGGCCGGATAAAGCCTTTATCCGAGAGCACACCCCGTGTGCCATATAGACTATTCGGAATGACTGGAATCTTTTCATTCCAGGCGAAAACCAGAAGTGTTTTTTTTAGTTCCTCAAATGACTTTGGTCGCGTGGCCTTTGATCTCGTTCCTTCCGGATAAACCTGGACTCCGATCCGATCGACCAGAATTCTGTTCTTGGTCTGCATGAAAACTCTTTTTCTCGAACCCTGACTTCCACGTGCCACAGGCATGGCCCCGGCGACGTATCCCATCCAGCCGACAAAAGGCAGATAGAGCACTTCTTTTTTCATGATGGGCGGAACCTGATAGGCGGTAAAGATCAGGGGGATGTCGATATAACTCTGATGATTGGCAACGTAGAGACCATATGGTGGCTCAGTTCGGAATTCAGCAGAGCGATAATCTTCGCAAATATCAATTTTGGCGCTGCAGCCATGGCGCAATATCTGGATACTGATCCATTTCCAGAGGAAGGCCGTCTTCTTGATTCGGTCCTGAAGTTTAAATGGAATGAAAAACAGGGCCACTAGCGAGACACCGGGGAATATAATGAGGCCGACCAGTATTGCTTTTAACTGAGTAAATAAAATGCGCATGCCACATTGTACTGAAAACCCGCTTATTCGTGAAGGAAGCCATGCACCTTTTTGTTCTCTTTTATCGATGATTTAGGCTATAATCTGGAAGATTAATCGGCTTATAGGAGTCATCTGTGTCAACCAGCTTAATCGCCATGGGCGTCGCTTTATTTCTGGTCATTAACCTCGTCGTAGGGCTTGGCGCTCTTTCCCTCCTCTTCGGGACTTTCGAAACACTCTTCGGAAAGCCAAAGCTCACACTCCTTCGTGCTACGAAAAGCGGAAACTATTTTGCCTTTGGTTTCAAGTGGAACTCTGCTAAAGAGCCGGTAGCTATTAACATTATCAAGCTTCGTTTGTTCAATCCCTGGGGATCTCCCACTCAGGTTGAGATGGCAAAATCATTTGATCCTCAGCGGTCTACTTTCGCGGCTGAAATTGAAATGGGCCCGGCCTTCATTGAGCTTCTCGGTGCCAAGAATTTTGACCTCGCTCATGTTCAGGTTGAAGTTTCTTCAACCCGTGATGGAGTGAACTTTTCATTCGAGATGAAGGGACCGAAGTTCCGTCGCCTGATTGAAGAAGCCAACCAGACTGTTGCTGAATATATTTCTCAGCACAAACTGGACGAGTCGAAAGAATCAAAGCCTCCTATCGATATTCCTATCAGAAGCTTCATTGCTGATACTGTTCCAGGTCGCGGACCAATGCTGAAAGTAGCAACAAATCCTGCCTTTGCTGGTGACTTTACTGCTGCTCCGACAACAACCGGTGGTGCTGGTGGAGCTCCTGCAGCTGCGAACTTTAAAATCGCTAAAGTATGGATTGAGCCAGGCTGTATCGTTTGTAACGCTTGCGAAGATATCTATAAGGATGTTTTCGAAGTGACAGCGACAACTTGTCTCATCCGTCCGGGTGCACCGCTGGATGACGGTCTTCGTGTTCAGGAAGCTGCTGAAGCTTGCCCGGTCGAAGTCATCAAATACACTATCGCTTCTTAGTTATATTAAAGCTGGCTGCACGACATGCAGCCAATTAAAATGAAAAGCCCTCTTCCGAGGGCTTTTTTTTGCTTATGATTTAAGTTTGTTCCAGATGAGGTCAGTCTGGAAAAGACCCTTGAGTCCCTTCTCATTTTCCACCCAGATTTCCTTCAGCGTTTCTTTGTGCTTCTTGAGCTCCGGACATTCAAACGTCAGAACACCTGAGTTGTATTTCTCCACCCCGAAAGTTCCCAGCGATCCCGGAGTAGGATAGCCAATATCAGAAGCGATCTCGTAGCTGTTAAATCCTGCGAGATAGTCTGCAATGTCTTTACAGTCACCGTTGTAATTCAGAATGGGCTTCCAGGTATGGAAGGAGATAACGAGTCCCGGGCGATACTTATCAAAGAGTTTCACCAGAAACTGATTCTCAGGCTCAGAGAGTGGTTTGGGGCCCGGATTATAGCGGGGCTTAGCATGAACTGTTGACCAGTCTTTCGTCGGGAGATTCCGGTTGAGATCAACCAGATGCGCATTCACACGAGAGTTCGTACGATAACCATCAACATTCAGGATCGGGAGCACAATCATCGGAAGATCTTTCAGTGAATGTTCATTCTTGAGCCATTGGAAAAGCTCTTTCAGAACATAAACTCCCTCGACTTCATCGCCGTGAACTCCGCCAATGAGATAGAGATATTTCTGGGCCTTGATATCCGTCTTGAATACTGGAATTTCCAGACCCTCTAACGACTTCCCTTTTTCAATTTCAGAAAAAATCATAAATCCTCACGGTGAACATAAACCGCAGATTGTCCTGGAGTCTCTTCAACTTCTACTTCCAGACTGTTGAAAGCAAATCCAAATCTGGCCTTCACTTTGCTTCTGATTTCATCACAAACATACACAGCAATTCTCTCTGCACTAGTGTTCAGAATCGGAAGAAGGAGGACGTCAGAAACGGGAATGGAAAAAATACTTTCATCAGGTGTGGTTATTACGTAATTTTTGTTTTCAGTATGAATTTTGAGAAGGGCATTATCCTTCGGAATGAGAAGCTTGTGGTCCAGAGAATCACACACTTCTCTCACTATCGGCTTGATATCCAGAAAATCAAAAACCATGTCTCCAGCGAGCTGGGGAGCTTCGCCTTTTACCTGAACTCGATAATTGTGCCCATGAAGAGGTTCACGGGTGCCGTTCTCGAAAATCATGAAATGCGAAGATGCAAAATTAAAGTATTGCTTATAGACTTTAATGGAAAATGGCAGACCCAAGGTCGACTCCCTATGAGGTTTCTGGAAAGATACTTCGCTGTCCCAAACTTGGCAAAGGGAAACGCCTTTTCGCACCCTGCTAGAGAAAAAACATGAAGAAGAAACACTTAACTAATCTGAAGTCGCTCGAAAAATGGCTAAGCTCCCTGGAACTCATGAATGAGGGCCTTCAGAATGCAGTTGCTGAGCTTCGCGCAGTTCTGGAAGGGGTTGAGGAAATCCGTGAGGAAGAGAGGCCATTGCCACTTCCTGTGGAAATTTCCTCCGAACCGGAAATGATCGCGATTTATTCCGATGGGGGTTGCCGTGGTAATCCCGGTCCGGGTGCCTGCGCCTATCTGGCCCAGGCCCACAACGGTGAAGTTCTGGCCGAGGGTGTGGATTACGAATCTCTTACGACAAACAACAAGATGGAACTTCAGGGACCAATCATGGCCCTTCATAAACTGACTGAGATCCTTCCCGGAAAAGGTAGAGATCCACTGCTTACAAGAGTGAAAGTTCTCACAGATTCAAAATATGTGGTTGATGGAATGAAGTCCTGGGTTCCGGGATGGAAGGCCAGAGGCTGGAAGAAAGCCGATAATAAGGCACCCGAAAATCTTTCATTCTGGCAGGAACTCGATGAGGTCCGTACTCGTTTTATGGAAGTACAGTGGGAATGGGTAAAGGGTCATGCGGGACATCCCCAAAATGAATATTGTGACCGCAAGGCCAACGAAGCGATGGATGAAAACATTCGCTAGCCTGCTTTGGCTCATCTCTTTTACTTCTCATGCCGCCTGCGAATTCAGGTCATCCGTAAAATCAGTTTATTCACTCTCGGGTCCCGTCACTCAGATTATTGAGAGGGCCGGATTACTTTCTTCGCCCGTAGTGAAAGGTGTGAGTATTTTTTATCCCGCCCCTGAAACCTTCAAGGGTGAGAAAATTCCCGGGGGAGTTTTTCTTTCTCCTTCGAAGCTTGAAGAAATGAATTCCGGTATTGTTTTCATCGATGAAAGTCAGGAACTCAGAAGATTGTTCACATCGAAAAAAATCAACTCAGTGGAAATAAAAAGCCGCAACATGGAGCCAGGAGCTGTCGTCTTGAAAGCAATAGGAACTCTTCAGAATTATGTTACTGGCTGCGAAGAAAAATTTAAGTCGGTGACTGATTCGGTCCAGGCACTCGAAAAAAACATTATTCAATTGATGAAAACAAAACTCGATGTGATTTTCTTCCTTGGCCCTGTCGGCGAAGGAAAACTTCCCGAACTGGTGATTGCCAATGATGGTCTGGTGCTCTGGTTGAGAAAAAAAAATCTCATCAATACGTATCCCTCCGGGCTTGCGTATCTCAGCTGGTCGAGTTCAATCCTGAACAGTCTTCAGAAAAGTCATCTGTTTCTCGGACTGAAAGAGGAAAATGCGCCCAGAGTATACGGGAATAGCACGCGTGCGACCCTGATTTATCCGGGTTGCCTCATACCGGGTATCGCTCAGCTGGAAGCCTGGCTTTATTTCCTCCAGCATAAAGTATAAGCTCAGTTCATGCATCAGTTGAAAGTCAGTTCCCGGACATTCCTCCCGCATCTCGCCTGTGAAATAGAAGTTAATCTTCGTGCCGGAGAGTTGCGTGTTCTTTGTGGAGAAAACGGAATTGGTAAATCAGCACTTCTTCACAAGCTTTTTGAAAATTACAAAAGTAAGAAATGTATTATCCTTGGTGATCAAAAACCGTTGGAGTTTTTCTTTGATAGAAATCTCTCTGCCTACAAGACTATCCTTCTCTCCGGATCGGCCACCGTTAACAAGGATTTTTTTGAGAAATACTGGGAAGCTTCCGGACTTCAGGAAAAAGAGGGAAGACTTCTCTCTCAACTTTCCGGGGGAGAATCACAACTTCTGAAACTGATTTCTCTCTGCTCAGCTGGTGGTGAGATTTATTTCCTGGATGAACCGGGTCAGTATCTGGATCGCGAAAAGAGAAAACTTGCGAATGATCTTCTGGAAGATCTTAAAGCTTCCGGGAAATCAATCCTCGTTATTGAACATGACTACAGCTGGCTTTCACCGGGGACACAAGTCTGTGAATTGAAAATCGTCAACGACACATTGAGAGAGGGGAAGGCATGGACTATCTGATCCTTAGACTTCTCTCTAGCCTTCTGTGTGGAATAATCCTTTCCCAGGCCGGAAGCTTCATTCAGACCGGGACCAGAAACATTCTTGCGAGTCCCTCGACACTCGGAATTGAAGGTCTTTCCATTCTCTGGCTTCTTTGTCTTCATACTTTGACCCTCGCAATGGGGCTTGAATCTGAATGGTGGGCGGTCTCCGGAGTCATACTTTTTATCTTTGTTGGCAAATTGTTTTCCCGACTGACAGGCAAAGAGGCAAAACTTGAGAAAGTCCTCTTCCTTGGACTGACTTTCAATCTTTTCGTTGGCGCCATATTCTCTTTGTGGCAGTTTTTCTTTCTGGCCTACAATCTTCCGTTTCCGGTTGAAGTCTGGTTTGGACATTTTCGTTATGTGAATGAGAAATCTTTTTTTCTCCTTCTGGTCTTTGAAATAATCCTGCTGGCCTTTCTTTCAAAGCAATGGAGAAACCTTAAGCTTTATTCACTGGGGCCGGTCATTTCGCGCGCTCATTCGGTGAATCTCGCTAGCCTTTATGCCTTCTTCTTTATCTTTTCTTTCTGCGGATCCTTTCTTGTTATCAGTCAGTTCGGTGCCTTCTCATTTTTAGGCCTCATTTTTCCCATCGTCGCGAGGAAAATGTGGTTCGGGAAGTATGACCTCGGGGGAGAAATGCTCCTGGGGAGTCTCGTGAATGGATTATTTTTCATGGTAACAGATTTTATTTGCTACCAATTCCCTATCATGGGGGCGGAAGTCCCAGTCGGACTCATCGCTTCAGCTGTAGGTGCAGTGAGTCTTTTGACCCTTCTTGGTAAGTCAAAACAAGGTCCTGAATTCTTGGCAAATGCCGGAAAATAAAGCATCCTTTATCTGCTTCCATTTAAACAAAGGAATTTTCCACATGAAAAAGCACTGGCTTTTACTTAGTCTCGCACTCGTTCTGACTTTCGTCGGATGTAACAAAAATGATCCTTCAGGTATCAAGCTTGAATCTGAAGATGATAAAACTTTCTACGCTATGGGCTTCATGCTCGGTGGAAACCTTCAGAGACTTTCACTTTCTGAGAAAGAACTTGCTGCTCTCTACAAAGGGATCGCAATGGCTTCTAAGAATGAAAAATCTGAAGTTGATATGGCCAAGTATCAGAACCGTATCCAGGAAGTTTTCAAAGCTCGCATGGATAAAGTTGCTGCTAAAGAAAAAGATTCTGGTAATAAATTCATCAGCGATTTTGTTTCTAAGGAAGGCGCAACTAAGACTGCTTCAGGACTTGCTTATAAAGTTGTGAAGGAAGGTACAGGAGCAACTCCATCTGCTGAAGACATCGTTGAAGTTCATTACCACGGTACACTTACTGATGGGACTGTCTTCGATTCTTCAAAAGAAAGAGGCAAGACAATTTCTTTCCCGCTTAACCGCGTGATCAAGGGTTGGACTGAAGGTCTCCAGACGATGAAAGAAGGCGGAGTTTCTAAATTCGTTATCCCAGCTGATCTCGCTTACGGCGATGCAGGTGCTCCTCCGAAAATTCCAGGCGGCGCAACTCTCATGTTTGAAGTAGAGCTCTTCAAAGTGACTAAAGCTGCTGACGCTAACAAAGCGGCTCCAGCTGCTGCTCCGAAGAAAAAGTAATCTTGATCTGAGATTTAAATAGAGAGGGCCGGGAAACCGGCCCTTTTTTTATGGTTTTGGTTTAAACCAGCATTCCGGGCGAAGTCCTCTTGTGTAACCACTCTTGGGATGACACGTGGCCTTCGCTTCATCAATCTGTGAAACATTTCTGTGTGATGGAATCGTGCAGATAGATCCCTCATAATAAGTATTCAGTCTGCATTGGGGCACGGGATGATTATTCGTCGTCATGTCGACGATGTTGTTATCTCTGATTTCAAACTCCGGCATAGGAATTCTTCTTCCGTCAGCATTAACTCTGGCGACCGACAGACCGGCCATGCTGGTTCGAATGCACATGGCGATTTCACTGTCTGTCTTGAATGAAAGTGTGCATTCCTTCCGGATGTTCTCAGGAACCTCAAGCTCATTTACGATTTCAAGATTATTATCCCTGCGGAAAACTTTTCTCAGACATTTGAGAGTCGCAAAATAGTCTGATTGACCTTCGGTTGAGGCCCAGATTTTTCCTGTTTCTGGATAGTATTTTTTTGGTGCTCCACCAATGTGATGTCCAATCTCATGGCACACAACAAGCATGTAACCATCCTGAGTAATAAATGGATGACGGGCAAATCCGCCGTGCAGATTAATGATCCAGCGTTTTCCTTCATTCTCGCGATAAGTCCCGGCGTTCACCGTTTCGCTTTCCCATTTTCTCTCCATGACTATCGTCGCTCCATACCTTCGCGCAATGGGAGTGTAGGCCTTGAGCACTTTATCAATCGCTTCATGATACTGCTCGATAGAAAGCCCTGTTTGTTTATCAACGGGGAACCGGAGATTATTTGGAGGGAGAAATCCTTCACCGGGCTCAGTGCAGGCATGGGATTGAAACGAAATTAAAACCAGGCACAATAAAAGTCTAAGCATCTTGCTCTCCTCCTTCAGGCCTGAATCATAATTTGGGAAAAAAAAAAGGGCAGCTTGCGCTGCCCTCATTGAGAAGAGTCAATTACTGCTTAGGTTTAAACCAGCAGAGGGGACGTGTTCCAATTGTATGACCGAGTGAAGGATGGCAAGTGCCTTTTACTTCATCTGTCTGAGAAACATCTTCGTTCAAGCTGATTTCGCAGAGTCCACCCTGGAAGTATGTATCAAGGCGACACTGTGCCTTAGGGTGAGCATCATTAGTTTTGCTAACGATAGCTGCATCAGGAGTTTCGAATTTAGTATCAGGGAGTTTAGAGAGAACGGAGAAAAGGTTCGCAACTGATTTACCCGCCATACCGATACGGATACAAAGAGCAGAATCTTCTCTGTCGCCTTTCGCAGACTTTTTACACGCGTCCTCGAGAGTCTTAGGAGCATTGAGTGCAGCTACGATGCTTGCGTTGTCATCATTGAGGAATGTCTTACGAAGACACTTGAGACCAGCGAAGTAATCCGCCTGACCTTCATTTGATGCCCAGTTATTTGCACTGGCACCGCCGCCCCACCATCCGCCGCCTGTAGTTGCAGATCCGCCGATCTTCGGAGCTCCACCAATGTGGTGACCGATTTCATGACATACTACGAGTGACATACCATCTTCAGTGATTGTTTCGTGACGAGCGAGACCGCCGAACATAGATACTTTCCATGTTTTGCCAGACTGCTGAGCGTAAGCGTTTACTGTTCCGTCAGACCATTTTTTCTCAACAACAAGATTACCACCCATGTTTGCGATGATTGGCTCATAGATTGAGATAACTCTATCGAGAGATGAGTTGAACTGAGCTTCAGTCAAACCACCAAAAGATTTTCCAACAGGAATGTAGAAGTTGTTCTCAGGCAAAAAACCATCTTTGCTATCATTAGAACAAGCGAGAGCTGAGCCAGCGAGCGAAAGGCTGAGGGCCAATGCTGCTACTTTGAAAGAAACCATTTTATCCTCCGTGATATCAAAACACTTACATGTGTTAGGATTTGTATAAGCTGAAAATTATTGTTTCTTTTCTCTAAAGACCCTGTCTACTGAGTTTTCTTTTCAATAAAAAGGTGTAAGTTTTTGTTTGGCTAAGGTTAAGGAGTTTTCATGATTCACATAAGTTTTTACGTGCCGGTTAAAGACGCAGATAAAGTGAAGAATGCTATGTTTCAAGCGGGTGCCGGCAAAATCGGAAGCTATGATCATTGTTCGTTTGAAGTGAAAGGAATCGGACAGTTCCGTCCTTTATCTGGCAGTAACCCAACCATTGGCACTCTGAATGAGCTGGAAACAGTGGATGAGCTCAAAGTAGAGATGGTTTGCGAAGAGGCATTTATCCAGGAAGTCATTGCTGCTTTAAAGAAATCCCACCCTTATGAGACACCAGCGTATTACGCTATCAAAACACTCGGCTACTAA
>JAYVHR010000452.1:0-2666 GCA_043771075.1 Bacteriovoracaceae bacterium | reverse complement strand
TACCACCACACTCTGCGGTCAATCACATGAGTCATCCCACTGGAAAGAAACTCGAGCTGTCCGTAACTGCGGAAGATACTCGCGAAGTGCTTATCGCCTGTGAGAAATACAGTTCCATGCGGTTTGTGATCTTCCATGATTTTCTGAAGACGCTTTACTTCACCCGGCCAGTGCCACCATTCTTCTGAATAAGGCAGTAGAGGTGAGAAGATCGAGAGACCTGTCATAATGAGATGAACCTGCGCTGTTGAGTGTTTGATCTCATTTTCAAACCATTCCCACTGTTTATTTCCGAGAACCGGAGCATCAGCTTCAAGGTTCTTGAAGTATCTTCCATCGAGGAGAATGACTTTGACTCTTTTTCCTTCCTCGCCAAACTCGTAGGAAGTGTAAATGCCTTCCTGCGTCCGTCTCGGTGATTCTCCCGGCTCATCCAGAAAATCCAGAAGTAATTTCTGATTCTCCTGTTTCACGGAATTTCTTCCGTCGGCATTATTTCCGGCATAATCGTGGTCATCCCACAAGCCGATCACCGGAGTCTGCTTGATGAATTCCTGATACTCAGGCTTATTCTTCTGCTTCTCAAAGGAAGCCTTGATGTTGTAATTGCGCTCCCAGTCCGCATAGATGATATCGCCACCCCAGATCCAGAGATCGGGCTTGGTCATCATGAGATCCTTCCACAGAGGTTGAGCGTGATTCTGATTGTTACACGAGCCGAAGGCAATCCGCTTGATAGTGGTTGTCTTCAGGGCCTCGAGTCTTTCTGAATTCGTCTGGGCAAAGAGACTGGTCGTAAGAAGCAAGAGCAGAAGTGCAAATCCGTTTTGCATAATCAACCTCCATGGCCTCTACATGCTGGCATCTCGAGCACTGATAATCGAGTGAACATTAGTTAAGAGATTATTAAGCGGATGTCAGATTCTCTTCAGAAGTGAGTGAGCTTCCGAGAGAAGAAAGCATAATGAGAAGCATCGCAAACCACTGAAGCGGAAGTAGATGTTCATTTAAGAAGAGTAAACCCGCGAACGCAGCTATTGCTGGCTCAAGACTCATCAAGACACCAAAGGTCTTCGTGGGTATTTTTTTCAGTGAAATCATCTCGAGAGTGTAGGGAAGTGCACTTGAAAGAATTGCGACACCGATCCCAAAAGGAACGATGTCCCATGAAAAAAGTTTTTCTGCGGATGTGAATAACCCGGCGGGAATCACAATCAGCGCAGCAAAAGTCATTCCCCAAGTTGCGGCCAGAGTGCCCGGCACATCTTTGCCGGCCTTTTTTCCATACAGGATGTAACCGGCCCAGAAGGCGCCGGCGATAATTGCGAGAAGAATGCCGATGGGATCTAGGGAAGTTGGACCCTGAAAACGTGGAAGGATAAGAAAAATACCTACGCCGGCGAGGACTGCCCAGGCGTAATCGATTTTTTTACGTGATGAGAAAATCGCCACTGCAAGGGGACCGGTAAATTCCAGAGCAACTGCGAGCCCAAGAGGAATTCTTTCGAGCGCGTAATAGAAAGCTAGATTCATGAGCCCGAGGCAAACTCCGTAAACAGAAAGTTTTATCAACTGCTCTTTTGAAAGTTTTGTTCTCCAGGGACGGAAAACCAGCCAAAGAATAATCATCGCAAAAAATAAGCGAAGTGCTGACGTTCCAGCGGGACCTACGAGAGGGAAAATCCGTTTTGCGACGGTGGCCCCTCCCTGAATGGAGGACATGGCGATGATGAGAAGAAGAACTGCTTTCAGCATTCAAGGATCATAGGCTTAGAAGTGTTTATGGTAAAGTTTTCATGGTCGCAGGATGACACCGGTTCTAAATGGCCATTTTCCAAGTGAAGAAAACTATTCAGAAAGTATCAGGCGAGGTTCTTGCAAAACCCTACATCGAGTAACCAATAAGGAGTGCCATTATGGTCTTCAAACAAGCTGTCCTTCTAATTCTTTTCTTCGCCTGCGTGATTTATCCGCTGGGCTTTAACTAACGACTGACCGGGCTTCCCCCCTAGGCCCGTTTCATGTATTTTTTTCGAAAAGAACCCCGCTGGATGGCGGGGTTTCTTTTATGTACAGGAAGCAACGGAGTTGCGGGTACGGTATGCCGACGGTGGCAGGATGCCGAAGAGTCGGCGATGGTCAGTGAGCTACCAAACTAATGTGTCTTCTAATTTTTTGATCCGCGCTTCAATCAAACGACAGGCCTCGATAGTCTGTGTCTGCGAAATGTCCGCCGGGACGGCGAATGGTTCACCGTAACGAAGTTTTATGCGAGAGAAGGGCTTAGGAAGTTTATATTTATCCCACGAATTGAATTCCCAGTATTTCTGAGCGAAGGCGGCACCCGGCAGAATCATCGCACCCGTTTGCTGAGCGATAATTACGATTCCTGGTTTACAGGTATGACGAGGACCTTTTGGCCCATCCATTGTAATTCCCCCACGACCACCTTCGTTCATATTACTGATGTAGGTATCAATCGCTTCCTTGCCGCCTTTTTCTTTTCCTCTCTTCCGGGAAGAACCACGTACGGGAATGAATCCCATTTTGCGGGCAATAAAAGCGGCGTATTCACCATCTTTACTTCTTGAGGCCATCGCCATGTAGGGGTAGGAGCCGGAGTGAATAGAAAGAAAGGCGATCATCTGCTCGTGCCAGCAACCGAT
>JAYVHR010000451.1:0-8470 GCA_043771075.1 Bacteriovoracaceae bacterium | reverse complement strand
AGAAACCAACCATGGAGTTTTGTGCCATCACTGCTCTTAAAGTAGACGTCATCGTAGGCAAGCTTGAAAGTCTCGGGTTTAAGGAATTGCCTGTCAGATGGCTGATAGAAGAGATTCGTACAGGAGGTCAGAATGAGCAAAAGAATGATCTTCATCGTTTCTTAACCTTCCTTAACAATTGGCCGTGGCAATATGCAGACAAGAGGTGTTTATGAAAATCATCGTCAAACTTAGCTTCATCGTTTTCAGCCCGGTCATGGTCCTGGTTTATCTCAGGAACTCATTCCGGAGTGTGGATAATATCCACGCGAATTATGATCTCAATTACGCTGAGTAATTATTCTACGTCGAAGTCAAAATAGGTTTCCGGATAAGGTTCCGGTTTAAACGAGTAGTGCCACCATTCCTGCGGGAAATTCTTAAAGCCCCGCCCTTCCATAAGTCCTTTCAGAAGATAGCGATTTTTTCTCTGACCAGCGGTCACACCAATATTATCTGTATTCGAAAGCTCACCGAAATAATCAAACGCCGTTCCCATGTCGAGATCGCGACCTGATTCGAGCTCAAACAATGTGAGATCAATCGCACTGCCCTTCGAGTGGCTGGATTTCAAAGCGATGTAACCCAGCTCAAAAAGTTGTTCGCGGGAATATTCCGGATAATACATTTGTTTGAGTTCCGGATTGGTCTCAGGTTTTTTTGCCCATGACTGGAAATAAGAAACTGCTTTGGCGGGACGATAACAATCAAAGATCTTGATCCCTAATCCCAACTTCTTCGCATCTGCGATCACAGCACAAAGTGCTTCGGCCGGGCCCTTTGCCATGAAAGCTTTCTTGGCTTTGTAGCCCGCAACGACTTCACCGGTAAAATTCTCAGAAGAAGAATAATTCATGTGAACTTTTACCTCAGGGCAAAGATCACCGATCGAAACAAAACCTGGATGTTGTGCAATCGCCATAGAAGAGAAAACCAAAGTTAAAAAAGTGATGAGAACTTTCATAGTCTCCCCTATTAGTAAAAATACTGCAATCCTAACTCTCCCCGGACTATCCACTCGTCATGAACTGCCTGGCCCCGGGCCCTGGCAGAAAGAGAAAAATTATTCTTAAAATGATACCGTGTTTCCCACTCAGGAAGGAATGCCTGATTCACACCGAGATCACGGGCGGAATAGCTATACCAATGATACGGAAGACTTAGCCCGGAAATTAAAGCGTCGCTGAACTTCGCACGGAGATAGATTTTAGGCCCGGTCGCAACCCGATAATTCTCCTGAAACGAACTCTGAACATCGACTTCTGCATTCATGAGAAAAGAGATGAGGTAATTTCCGTTCTGGAGCTGAACTGTATTTCCCACTGAACCATCTATAAATCCACCGGGGCAATCAAAGCAGGTGAAGAGCACACGCTTCGCCCCGGCTGACAGTTCCCAGGAAAGCGGTGAGGCCCAGTAGTTTTGTTCAGAAAAATTCTTGATCGAGAAAACAGAAAAGTGATCGAGCCGGAAGCGCGCACTCTCATCCTTTCTTTCTATGTGCTCAAAAGAGACTCTTCCCATTTCGAGTTCACCATCTTTCAGAGACCCGGCCACCGGATCGAGCATGTCATGAAACGATGTGCGGAATTCAAACCGCGTGAGCTGGCCCGAGAGATGCTCATAACCCTGATACAGGCCCAGGCGCACCGGTGAGTGCGTATTGGCCGGAGAATCGGCAGCGACATTCTCAACTTTCTTTTCTTCAGTAATGATGGGATTCGCTGCCCGGGCAGCGAGGATCGGTTCTTTTTTTAATTTCGTTGCGGGATCTTCACTGAGAATTTTCTGGGCATTGAAATAATCAAAAGCTTCAAGGGAGACATCCAGTAAATTTGCCGCTTCCTGATCAGGCAGCGTTTTCACCAAGGCTACTTTCTCAGGCTTGATGGCAATTTCTTTTGCTGTTCTCAGGTCTTCTGCCGGAAGTCCTGATGATAAACGCATAAGGCGCGTATAAGTCGATTCACGCTTCTTTCCTTCAGCGATCAGGCCTTCCTGACGGAGCTTTCTGATGGTGTCAGCAGGAATGGCGAAGAAGCGGAAGCGCGAAGTGAGATCCTTATCCGGAAAGACAACTTCGAGCAAGGCCATCAGGTGATAAGAGCAGTTCTCATCGAAGTAATAATAATCAAAGGTAGCACGGCCCAATTCCCAGATGTGATCCACCAGCTCGAAAACCTGCGGTGTTGTGAGATTCAGTTCGTATGACCAGAGATCGCGGAATTCACCATTCGTATACTCACGGATCTTATAATAATAGGGAACGGCATTGAAGCGTCCCGGATATCCGCCGAGTAATCCTTTCACCATGTAGACGAGAGGATTCACGGCCCGGGCTTCGGCCGCGAAATTGATTCCGTAATCAAGAAGCTCCGTCTCAGCAGAATCCTCAAAGCGCGAAAGCCGGAGAAGTGTGTGACCGAAAGCGGAGTTCGGATTACTCAGATAGTAAGAAGAGAAAATAATACTCGCGCGCTTTGCTGCCAGTTTCTGGAAAAAAGAAATGTAGGTCGTGCAACCCGAAATGTCCGTCGTTTTCCAGGGACTGCCGAGCTTCTGGTTCATCCATTTGAAACGGAGAGGGAATCGACAAATAGCATGATCATTGTCCGGTTTCTCAGTGGAAGAAAAAAGCTCGTAGCTTTTTATCAGCTCCCCTTCCGGATCATACTTCCCATTGTCAGAGAGAAAGAACTCGCGACTGTCGACTTCGCTCTTAAACCCGGAAATATATCTCTTCTTATAATGAAGCAGCCGATGCCATTTCGCATCCTGGGATAAAGATTTTAAATCGGGGGTTTCTGCATGAGCAGATAAGAAGAAACTTAATATGAGAGGAAGAAAAAACATGGGACCCGCTTTTTATACAGGTCCCATGATAGAACTTAGATCTGAGTGTTACAAGTTGTTGCAGCAACAGTATTGATCGAGTGAGTGATCTCTTTCGAGTTCGCAGTCGTGTTAGGGAAGATCATTGTGTAGTTAGATTTCAGTGCGCGACCGAAATCAGTTGTATTAGCACAACCGTAAACTTTTGAAAGACCAACGATTGTTTCGCCGTTACCACGAGCGATATCATTCGCGAGAGCAACTTTGTTTGCTTCAACATATGCTTCAGCCTGGCCAATTTTGAGTGGGGCCGGAGAATCACAGTTAGATGTACCGAGTGAGATACCGATAGTCTGAACACCAGTACCGTTAGTAGTTGCAGCAAGAACCTGCTTCCACCAAGTCTGATCGCCTTCGAAAATCATAGAACCAAGACCGCAACCAGCTGAGCCGTACTTAGCTGCAAAAGCTGATGACGTCATGACGAGAGCTGCGACAACAAACAATAATTTTCTCATTTCCTACACTCCATTGTTAAGGTGACTTGAGTTTTTGTACCTTTCATTATCTATGGAGCTGGATTTAGATCAACCGGGAAAAGCTTAAGTAAGGCACAATTTAACAGTGAGCGCGGCGTTAATTGTTCGAGGTGAAGTGATTAATGGTGAGATAAGTCAAACGGAGGCGCTTCTCCACTGTTTCATCGAGCATCAGGAGAAGTTCTTCGAGTTCGAAAGTAAGACCCAGATCGCAGACAAATTTGTCGGCCTCAACTTCGGCCATGAGTGGTTCGACGTGTTCAGTTTCCAGTTCGTAAATGACGAACGCAAGTTCGTGAGCAAGCCAGGCAACAGCAGAACCTTTGTTTGTTTTCAGGAGTCTCTGGAACTCAGGGAAGACAACGATCGTGTTGCTGATCACTGCACCCGGATTGCGGGCTTCGCGAAGATCCTGGCTCTTTACGAATACGATGGGATATTTCTGCATGAGAGTTTCGAGTAGTTTTGAAGGAACACGCGAGAACAGACTTTCAAAATGGCGAACCACACCTTCTTCCACAATCCACTGATGTTCAGGCAGGCTGAAAAAATAATGGGAGAAATTTTTTCTGATAAGGGATTTGTCTGTGCGGTCTTTCGAAAGAAATTTATGCAGAAGATTCATCATAGCAGGGTCCCTCTTTCATTTCTCTTCGAGAGAAAAGGGTCCCAGCTTGAATGATATTTTCTATTGGAAAGGTTGATCGTCCGAATCACCAGACATCATAACTTGACCTTGATACTTCTCTCCGATAACAGCAAGCAATTCGTCAGGAATTTTCGAAGCGCGATACTTCTTCCCATTGGATGTTCTGATCCAGAAACCATTCAACAATTTATCAGGGCGGTTAATGCGAATAGGCTTAATCGAAATGATATGATCAAGATTAAACAACACTTCGATTTCGGTTTCCTGGGTACCCTTGGTATCCAAGATGTTGAACTTCTGAAACTTCATAGAGACTCCTTGAGAACTTGAGGCTACTTTATAATCAATTTGCTCCCCTGAGAGAGAGTCCCGGAGAAGCGTGAAAACATTACAGGATTATGAAGAAAAACGTTACGAACTGAAGGCCCTCGCGGTCTTTGACGGGGTCGAGCGGGCAGTTCCTAATCCTGAGCAGGTCGTTCTCCTACTCCATGGCCTGCATGAGAGAGGTCTCCGGATTTATCGCAAGCTCATCCGTTTCCTTCCCGCCAATGCCCTGATTCTTGCTCCCAATGCCCCTTTTCCGCTCCCGCGGGTTAAGGATGGAAGAACTGAGTACGGCTTCTGCTGGTACTTCTATGACAGGCAGACCAGAAGCTATTACCTCAATCAAACTCTCGCTGTTTCCTGGCTTACGGAATTTTTAAAATCAAAAAATGTCGCTCATTTACCACTGACAATCATCGGTTTTTCTCAGGGAGGATATCTCGCTCCCATGCTCGGTCACGCCATTCCTCAGACAAAACTGGTGATGGGTCTGGGTTGTGAGTTCCGGGATAATCTGGTGAGTGATGAAATCACGTTTCCCCTCGTGGGGCTTCATGGTGAGAATGATACAATCGTTAATGTCTCTCATTCTCGCGTGGAAGCGGAAAAACTTCAGGCCAGGAATCTTCCGGTCACCTGGGAAATTATTTCGGATACCGGCCACGAGATTTCTGAGCGCATGGGTGAGAAAGTGAAATTCATTCTGGAGTCGTATGGAAAAAACAGTTTATAAGGGCAATATTCTCACCGTCACCGAAGAGCTGATCGGCGGCATCACATGGGAACGCGTGCATCTTCCTTCCGGCGTAATTATTTTTCCCATCACCGATGAGGGAAAAATTCTTCTTATCCAGGAACGACGGCCGCATGAAAATCCACCGGTAAGAATCAAACCTGTTTCGGGAATACTCGAAGAAGAACTCGGGAGTGCCGAAGAAAATGCCCAACGAGAAATGCAGGAAGAGATCGGCTTCAAAGCGCGGGAGATGAAACTGCTCTGGACTCTCAAAGGATCCGGGACCGTCACGCACACTCAGCATTTTTTCGTGGCCCGAGGTCTCGAGAAATCAAAACTTCCCAATCCAGATGGAGAAGAAGTGATTGAGGCCCTGATTGAATTCACCCCTGAGGAATTGCGGTCCGCCCTCGCAAACGACAGAATTAAGTGGTCGATGTCGACTCTGGGCATGTTCCGACTGTTAGACTCGCTGCGCTAAACACCTGAATTCACGTTTCACTCGTCAAACTTTACAGTCTCGTCTAAAACATTTGTTCGGGAAACCGAACAGATGTATACTAAGTCCCAGAAAGGGTAATCCAAAATGTACGTTTGCATCTGTAAAGGCATCACCGAAAAGCAAATCCAGGAAGCGATTACTTCCCGGAATACTAAGAATCCTAAAGAGGTTCTGAAGGCTCTCGGCGTTGGTTCAGATTGCGGCACATGTGTGGAAGACGCAGTCAAAACTCTTCTCGATCAACAGTCACGTACACCCTTCGAAATGAAAGACACTTCAAACAAATCTTAGGCTGTTTGAACTCTCTGGCTTAGCCATTTCTCCTCTCCTAGAATGTCCTCAATACACACTTTGACGGGGACAAAAATCATGAAAGGTTCAAAAGCTATTATCGAAGCACTTAATTCAGTGCTCACCAAAGAACTCACGGCCATCAATCAATACTTTCTCCATGCACGCATGCTTCAGAACTGGGGCCTCGAAAAACTCGGCAAGCTCGAGTACGCGGCATCAATCGATGAGATGAAACACGCTGATATGGTGATCAAGCGTATCCTTTTCCTTGAAGGACTTCCGAATCTTCAGAAACTCGATAAACTGAGAATTGGTCAGGATCTCAATGAAGTTCTCGCTGCCGATCTTGAAGTTGAATATGCAGCTGTTCCCCATCTTAAAAAATGCATTCAGCTCGCGGAGAAAGAAGCAGACTACGCGACTCGCGATCTCTTCCTCACGATTCTCAAATCAGAAGAGCATCACATTGACTGGCTCGAAACTCAGAGAGATCTCGTGAAGAAAATTGGCGCTCAGAACTACATGCAGTCTCAGATGGAACCAGATCAGGGTGCTGAATAGTTTTAAAGAAATATTTTGAAATAAGAAGCCCCGCTAGCCGGGGCTTCTTATTTACCAGTTCCATCCGAAGTGATGGTCTTTCATGGTGAATCCTTAAACATACCTCGAAAGCAGCGAAATATTTTTATCGTAACGTATCTCATCTTCTTGCTCGAAACTTGAAGTGGAGTATATTTTTAAAGCGCCCTCACTCAGGACAAGGAACTGTGTTCCGTCTGTTGTCGCAAGAATACCAGTCGGCGAAGGAACAGAAATAATTTTAATAATTTCGAAACGCCTCCACGCGATAATAGTGCTGGAACCCAGATGCCCGGAAAGATAAGTTCCATCTTTTGAAGAAATGAGATCAAGGCCGAAACCGAACTGAAAATTTTTGGTTTTTGATTCGTCCCAAAATGCGCGATAGTCTCCCTTCGTATTTGCATAAAACAAAGGCGCTGGTTCATTTAAATTGAGTTCTTTTCTAACGGTAGCCGGGTGCTGATTGTTTCTTACCATTGTGAAAAGACTTTTGGCAGTTCCTTTAGGCATAGTAAAGGCGTTTGCGACACCAACAACTTCATCTGAGGAGATCGGAAGAAGGTGTCCAGCAAAGTGATCTATTTTAGTATGTTGTATGACTCTGCGTTCTTTCGTGTCAAAGAATGTTAAGAATCTCTCTGAGGAATTTGGTGAAAAGCCGCCGGTAACAATAGTATTTGTATTTGGCAATTTTACAACATGATGTCCGCCTTCGATGGAGGCTCCAGACCCACTTACTAATGAGAGATCAGAAAGTGATCGCGCCCGGATCACTGTTGCTTTATCTGGATGCATCTCTGAACACCATGCCGTGCCAGATTCCGGAGACAAAACCGCGTGACCACCAAATAGAAATCCCTTATCGTTTTCAATACTACGAAACTTGCCGCTCTCAAGGTTCAAAATAACGGCGCCACCAAGAAATTCAAAAATATAAAGTTCCCGATTATTTGCCGGATTGAACATGATTGAATGAGGAAGAGGAATCGGAACTTCAAAATCCTGGTGTGAGCGAGTATCTAGATTCAGAATACGGACAGTACTTGAGTGACTGCTTTTATGAATTCCGATGAGGATGTTACCTTTTCCAGACTTTCGAGAAGATGGGACATGTGTGGAGCACGCAGAGAGTGCTACAGATGAAAGAAAAATCTGAATTGAGCTTTGGAGAAAATGCCTTCGGTCCATATGAGTATATTACAGGATTTGTCCTTCCTGTCTAACAGCTCAAAGTTGAGTTATCCGACGACTCAAGTCTTTCCGGCGCAACTCTCTTATGGAAGGACGTTATCTCTTGGCATGTCACCCGGTGCAGAAGCCATCTGATTAAAATAAAGATCGTACTGCTTCTTGTAAGCGGCAACGACTTCCGGAATCTCGATATAATAGAAGTTCTCGAAATTCTGATTGAAAGCCGCTGAAGTAAAGTTACCGGCACCATTGAAAACAGCACCTGTTGAACCAAAGTTAAAAACAATGAACTTGTTATGCTGAAGCTGGAAAATCGTCTGGTTGGTCTGAAGGAATCTCGTATTCATTCCTTTCTCGATCAGGTCTCTGTAGATCTTCACTGACTCAGCCACCATATTACGGCCAGTATCTACGCCAAGTTTTTTTGACCAATAAATATCATCATCCAGAATAAATTTAATTGGCTTATTCTTTGCGAGAAGTGCCTGGAATGTACGGGCCATATCTCCGGAAAAACGGTGAGACATTGCTGAGATGTCCGTGGCAGCATTACCGGCCTTCTGAACCTGGGCCAGAGCTTCACTTCCATCAACAGGAGAGAAATAAACTCTGATATCTGTTTCCGGCGTAGCTTTGATCTTCGCGCGGCAACCATTGAGAGCATTCTTAAAAGTCGATGTTGAATGACCACCCGAGATCATTGATTCAACCACACACTTGTGTGCTCCGGCGAAATACGAATCACCCGAAGTTGTCACGAAATTCCAGTTCTCATGATT
>JAYVHR010000450.1:0-5452 GCA_043771075.1 Bacteriovoracaceae bacterium | reverse complement strand
ATCACATACATGAAGACCCCGCCCTCAACAATGAACCGGACTATATCTTGGAGTAACGTCATACTTAGATTCCCCTTCCGTGGAAAAATAATGATTTAGTTAATTATAAGCGGAAATAAATTTGGTGGAAGTTATATTAAATAGCAGAAAAGACATAGGGGCGAATTCGTCGCCCCTATTATTTAGTTTTATAAATGTTCTCTGATTAAAACGCGCAGGTAATTTTCTGATTATTGTACGGAATAGTGAATGAACTCAGACGACCGTCTGGCTTGATCGTAAGGAGTGCTCCGTCAGTAGAAAAATACTCGAGGTCCTTGGCTACGACTTTACCATTTTCGGTCCAGAAGTTCGTCAGATTGAAAACCTGGTCGAGTTTAACGACAGTCTTACTCTCTTCGTTCTTCCCTTCGAGGCTCGCTTCGATCCTGACTTTGTATCCAGGAAATCCGAAAGCGTCTTCTTCCATGATGTTCCGGACTTTATCCACTTTCACTTTGCAGGTCGTAGAAATGCCGTTCACTCTTGTTTTTGTCTTGAGTGATCCTTTCAAAACCGCCACACCAGTAATCTGCTGGGCGAATGCTGAAGCTGAAAGAAGAGCGGCGATGGTAAAGAGTTTCATATTTATCCCTTAATACTTAGTAGTTGATTTGCCATTGTCGAGACCTTCGTAAGTCTCTTCCCAGCCCTTGAAGGCACGTCTTGCATCCTGAAGTTCCGGAAGAACCCAGTGATTCTTCTTCTCACCATGCTTGTCACGGTTTTCCATATCAAGCGGACGGAAGTAGTACATTGGAGTCTTCATTGTATAACAAAGTTTAGTCCACTGATTCTCTTCGTACTGCTTGTAGTTCGTGATTGCAGGACAGTTGATCTTCGAAGTTTTCATAAAATAGTCAGTCCACTCTTTTACAGTGACCGGCTTATTCATGAATGTTCCGTCCATGACGTAATCAATACCAGCGGCAGTAACAACCGGAGCAACGTGGAACCACCAGTCAAACTCGTCAACGATCTGGTAACGGGCAGTGTAGAACATGAAAATTTTCTGCGAGTTGATTCCCATTTTTGACCACATATCAAAGGCCCACATGTGCGCGCGCTTGAAACACTGTGAACGGTTTTTATCGCCGTCGTTCAACATGTCATCAAAGATCTTCTTCGCATCATCGAGTGATTGAAGATTCGTCGGAGCGAACTTTCTCAGTTCATTATATTGAAAGTGATTAAGGTCATAAACGGTCTCATCAACTTCACCGCGGGCAACCGGAACGATGCTAACGATAAAGTTTTTTGTGCCTTCAGTAGCGAAGTTCAGCTTCACCACCTGACCAGTGAGGGACTTGAGGTACTTCGTAGTCTCTTCGTTCTTTACCGAACGATAAACTTTTCCGTCGACGCCTGAAAGAACGAGAAGAGCTTTCTTCTCCGGGTCATTCACATCGAGAACGTTAAAAACAGTAGTAATAATTTCACCGGCCTGAACGCCGAGTGAAAAAAGCATAGCGATAACGAGCAGCCATTGTTTAATGGACATAAATACCTCACATAGATGTAGGGCTCTTATATTTATTCCGGTTGAATTGGTGAAGAAATAACCGCTTAGCTTGTAAAAACTACAGGATTTTAGAGGTAGTTCTCAGGGAAAAGCTGGCGTTCGATGCCTTCAATGAAGATATGGATACATTTAATGTGAATTTCCTGGATCCGGTCAGTGATCGGGCAGTCAATGACGAGGGCCACGTCGACCATAGACTTGAGCTTACCGCCGTCTTTCCCGAGGAGTCCTACCACTTTCATGCCTTTCGCTTTCGCGACTTCGACAGCTTTAATAATGTTCGCTGAATTGCCGGAAGTAGAAATAGCGAGAAGAGTGTCGCCCTTCTTTCCCCACGCTTCGAGATAGCGGGAGAAGATGTATTCAAATCCAAAATCATTGGCGACACAGGTAAGATGTCCGGCCTCCGAGATACCAGTCGCTGGCAAAGGTGCGCGGTTTTTTCTGTATCGGCCGGTGAGTTCTTCAGCGAAGTGAAGAGAGTCGCACATTGATCCGCCATTACCGCAGCTGAAAACCGCCCCGCCATTTTTAAACGAAGTAACGAAAGTGTTGATCGCCTGATCAATCTTTATGACGTTGTCTTTGTTCTCAATGAAAGAGGTGAGGGTTTTGTGAGCGTCCTGGAGACTGGAAAGAATGTATGAACTCATAAAAAAAGAGCGGGCGCCTGAGAATTAAACGAGCGCCCGCTTCCATGCAAAAAAATTAGATGAGGCTGGTGATGTTCTTGATGATCTCAGCTTTTGGCTGATTTCCGACGAGTGTTGATTTCACTTCGCCGTTTTTGAAGAAAATAAGAGTCGGAATTCCACGGATGCCGTACTTCTGCGCAAGGTCAGAAGCCTGGTCAACGTTGACTTTTACAACGGTGGCCTTGCCATTCATTTCATTCGCGATTTCATCGAGAACCGGAGAAAGTGCCTTACAAGGCCCGCACCATTCTGCCCAGAAATCGACGAGAACAGGTTTATCTGATTTCATGACTTCTTGTTCAAAATTAGCGGAAGTCACACTTGTTAAATTGGCCATAACTACTCCTTGGAGGGAAACGATTTCCCTACTTTATCTTATGATGGGCATCCCCACAAGTTCCGCAAGGGCAGCCAATTGATTGACGTGGTCCGGAAAAGCCGGAAAAAGGGTTAAAATCGTGATTTTTTGGCTACAATGTCCCGGATGAAGAGAAGGGAATACCTCGATAAACCATTGGCCAGAGCGCGACTGAATCGCTTGATAGCGAAGCTGATTGATATTGGCTTGGTGGGCATCGGTGGTTACATGTATTATCCGATGGGTTTGATTCTTGGAACCATCTATCTATGCATCGCAGATTCCTTGTACGAAGGTCAGTCTATCGGCAAGCGCTTCATGGGTTTTGGAGTCGTTTCCCTGGTGGATGGATCCCCCTGTACCGCCAAGCAATCCTTCATACGCAACCTCCCCTTTACCGTTCCACTATTCCTGTTTATTTTTCCTTTTTATGGCTGGATCTTCGCCGGCATTTTTGCACTTCCACTTTCAGCGATGGAGGTTTATTTTCTCTTTAAAGATAAATCACCTTACCGCTTAGGTGACATCATGGCCGACACAACTGTGATCGCGAATGATGGCACCCGACTTGATCTCCGGAAAATTAAGACTCCGTGGTACGAAACTCCACCACCTGTTCCATCTCCTTAGGACATATGAAAAAACTGATCATCATCGACATCTCGAATTACATTTTCCGTGCATTCTTTGCCATCCGGCCACTTCACGCTCCAGACGGAACTCCGGTCAATGCTGTGTATGGTGTGCTTTCGATGGTTCACAACCTCATCCAGAAGTACCAGCCGACTCATATTCTCGTCGCACGGGATACGAAAGAAGGTTCTTTCCGGAAAGAAATCGATCCTAATTACAAGGCCAATCGCTCAGAACCACCGGATGAACTCATTCCGCAGTTCGCACTCGTGGACGAACTTGTGAAGTGCCTGCGTCTTCCGGAAATTAAAATGGTGAATTACGAAGCCGATGACGTCATCGGTTCGGTTGCCGTTCAGTGGAGAAAAGAATTTGATGAGATTCTTATCGCCAGTGGTGACAAAGATCTGATGCAGTTTGTGGACGGCCCGGTGAAGATGCTCGATACCATGAAGGAAAAAACTTACAGTCGCGAAGACGTAAAAGACAAGATGGGAGTGTATCCGGAACAGATCGTCGACTTTCTTTCTCTCATTGGTGATACCTCGGATAATATTCCCGGGGTCGCCGGCATCGGACCCAAGGGTGCCCAGAACCTCATTGAAGAATTTGGTGATCTCGATAATATCCTGGCAAATATTCCCAACATTAAAAATAAGCGCAGTCAGACAGCTCTCGAAGCGAACAAGGCCGATGCCATTCTCTCTAAGAAGCTCGTGCAAATTGTGACTGATCTGAAACTTCCGCATGAGGCGGTGAATTCAGATTTTCGCCTGGCCCTCACTCCTGAGCTCGAAGTATTCCTGGAACGCTTAGGATTTCGCTCTTGGATTACGAAGCTTCAGGATTTCAAACCAAAAGAACCGAAAGCGTTTAAAGAGGCCAGAGAAGAAGTTGGAGCTGTCGTTCCGGTGGCAAGAAACAAAGTACGTAAATCTGAACGCTGGACTCTCGATGAGTTGAAAAAGAAAATTTCCGGCAAAGGTGCCATTGCTATTTCTCACGTGTGTGATGATGAACTGAACCAGCATCAGTGCTGGCGCGGGATTGCTGTTGCCACAGATAGTAGTGCCGGTTACCTCAGCATGAGTCCTGATGAAGCCGCATCTTTCATTGATATTATCCATGCCGAAAAATTATTGGTGGTCTGTTATCAATCTAAACCCATTCTTCACCTGGCGATGGTGGCCGGGGTGAATCCTGACTTCCGCTATTTTGATCTGGCCCAGGCACATTTCATTATCAATCCGGAACAGCGGCATGATCTGGATACCATCTGTGAAGAGTTCACCGGACAGAAACTTCCGGCGAAAGTAACCGGCCAGGCGGACCTTCTCGGGAATATGTCTGAGGAAGAAATTGAGTATCATACGGAAAAAGCACAGGCGATTCTTCAGCTCTACCCACTTCTGCGGACACGCATGAACGAGCTTCAGGTCGAGAGACCATATGATGACCTCGATATTCCACTGATCAAAGTTCTCGCTTCCATGGAACTCGAAGGAGTTTCTCTCAATGTTGCTTTTTACAAAGAGCTGGAGATTGAATTCAGTAAGCAGATTGATGAGATCGAAACTGAAGTTAAAAAAATTGCCGGGGATAAAGTGAATCTTCGCTCTCCCAAGCAAGTGGGAGAGTTACTTTTTGAAAAACTACAATTACCCGTTATCCGGAAAACCAAGACCGGATACTCAACCGACGCAGAAGTCCTGAATGAACTTGCGGCCATGAAAGTCAGTCCCATTCCGGAAATGCTCCTTCGCTATCGTGAAGTAGAAAAACTTCTTTCCACGTATGTGAAGGCACTTCCCCTTATGGTGCGGCCATCGACGAACAAAATTCATACCCACTTCCAGCCGAGTAATGCGGCCACCGGAAGACTATCGAGCGACAATCCGAATCTTCAGAATATTCCCGCGCGGACTGAAAACGGCAGAAGACTCCGGAAAGGATTTGTTCCTTCGAAAGGAAGAGAACTCCTTTCTGCTGATTACTCTCAGGTGGAGTTGAGGCTTCTCGCTCATTTCTCTCAGGATGAGAACATGCTGAAGGCCTTTCTGAATGATCTCGACATTCATAAGCAGACTGCGGCCGAGGTTTTCGAAGTCCCGCTGGATAAAGTGACAAAAGATCAACGTAATGGGGCGAAGGCGATTAACTTCGGACTCATGTACGGGCAGACAAGTTTTGGATTATCCCAGGCCC
>JAYVHR010000449.1:0-2257 GCA_043771075.1 Bacteriovoracaceae bacterium | reverse complement strand
GGACGATGAAGAGCAAAATATTTTCCATCAATTTTTTCTGTGAAGATGGCGCAGTCTTTATTGTGAGGAGGAAGAATCATGCCGTGAGAAGTGAATCTTACCCAATCGCGGGTCGTTTTCATGCCTACCCCTACACCACTTTCGGAAACTGCGGTGTATGTGAGATAGAAAGTCTCATCAATCTCGCTCACCCGGCAGTCTTCGATCCCGAAAGTTTCGAGTTCACCGGTGCCGGAGAGAATCTTCTTTGTGTCAGTGAAATGAATTCCATCAGTGCTTGAAAGTAATCTCAGGTGCGATAGAGTCGTGAGGTAATCCGCGCCCTGATAATTAATAACCCGCGCATCGGTGGCGATCAGTTCCGGGTCATTCTTAGGAATTTCTTTGATGATGATATTTCCATCGGCAGTGAGGATGGGAAAAGAAATAATTCCTTCTTTTTGCTCGGGTCTTTCTGCCACGCGGACAATGAGCCAGGTCTTTCCGTTAAACTGGAACACTCCCGGGTTCAGTAAACACTCAATCCGAAGTCCTTCCCGGGAGGGAGAAAGATCGGCCGGACGGAGTAATGGATTCTGAATAAAGCGTTTGGCCTTATCATTCATGGGACACCTCGAAAATGGATGCCCCAAGAAACCCCAAAAATGATGCTTTGTTAAGGCACCGGGTGATAATTACACCACTTAAATTCGGGGACTTCCGTCTTGGAAGACTTCAAATCCGATGGGCTTGAATGAATAATTGTTTGATTGAAGGGCTGAACAGGCAGTTAGGCCGACCAGGAGATCTTCCAGAGCTAGAAATTCAATGTAATCGCCAGCCTTGGATGAAGGAGGAAGAACCCTGACAGTACCATCCGGTGAAATGGGAACATTCATAAAACAATTGAAGGTCGGTGGGAAAGAATCCATATCCACATCAAGCTTGCGGAAAGCCTCCCGAAGATTTCCCTCGCATCCATGGTGAGGTTCCTTATCGCCGTAAATAATCCGGAACGTATCGGCGGAACAAGGAGTGAGAAGAAAATCATGAGTCGCCACGGTGTTCTTTATAATTTTCACCATCGGGTGACTGCGGCTGGAATAAAGAAGGTCACCTTCTTTGAAATTGATCTTTGAGAGATAATCAATTGTTCTTCCCGAGGAAAGATATTCTCTATGATCTCTGGCCATGACACAGAAAAAATCAGAAACCTGCTCACCTTGTATGTCAGTAACCCGAAGCCTCGAGCCCTTCGTAAGAAGAAAACCTGTTCCGGTTCGCGGCGGGATAACTTTCATAAAATTCCTCGATAAATTGATCAGGTCCGGAATATTTTTTTCCCGTGTACTGGAATATCTCAGAAGACACCCCAAAATCATGCAGCATCGGATTAGCATTCCCCTGAAGCTCGAGGTCACGCTTGCGGATCGTGTCTCTCACCTTGTGAAAGATATTTTTCTTTCTCAAGTCTTCAAATTGCTGATGCGGATTGAAAACAATCGCGGGGAATTTTGTTCTCCGGGAAAGACGCGGACTGTCCGGATGCAGAAGCAGGATAAAAAAACCTTCCGCATGAATGCTGTAGCTGAAACGCGGCGAGTACGGATCTGAATCTACTCTTGGATCATTGGGAGAATGATCCAGAGATTTCATCGAAGTTAAAAATTTCCAGAAGTATTTTTCAAACTCAGGAAACGTCATGGCAGGGAAACCCAGAATAAACGAATGAAGTTTATCCGTTCTCCTGTAGGAGCTGACAAAATCACCCATGAGATCATGGATTGATTCGAGTGAGTAATCTTTTGCTTCATGAAATTCAAGGACCCCATTTTTCAGGACCGACTTCGCCATGATGCAGGGAAATGATGTTTTCGAGAGATGCTCTCGCAGCTGAGCTTCCATGGACTATAAATATGCACAGTCCAGGCCATTTCCAGAGTTAAGAATGAACCAATACCTGACTCCGAAGGACGGGCACCATAGCAGGACATTCTGCCCACTCCTGTATTATGAAGAACTCCTATAAAATCTCAGAGATGAGATTTCTCCTGCTTTTAATCTGTTTTTCTCTCATTCCATTGGCGTATTCTGAGGTTAATATCGAGACTCAGGATCTGCAGCTTGAGTATGGTCTCGCGTATCACACTTTGCGAGGTCGACAAGAAGCAAACGAATCGAAGGGACGACTGACATCCCCGCAGTTTCCTTATTTTGTTGGTGCATACACTTTCCGAACAACACAGAACACAGCTTTCCGTTTATTCGGTGGGGTTCA
>JAYVHR010000448.1:0-4862 GCA_043771075.1 Bacteriovoracaceae bacterium | reverse complement strand
GATTTCCATCTGTAATTTCTGCTGTGATGTGATTCTTCAAATCAAAGCGAATGCTCTTGCCGTTGGCCCCTGAGCAACCGGAATTGAGATTCACTAAAGGTTTTGCTACACCGGTCCAGTTGTCGTCCTGAGGATTCGGACGTGAGCGCCAATGCTTATTAATGATGACCGTCGGGTTTCCACGCGAGTTCGCGATTCCCTGGTAGCCAACAAGAATAGAAGCAAAACTTCCTTCTACTCCCGGATCTAAGATTGTAGCACCGCGGGCCTCAAGACTGATTTCAAGTGAATCAGCTTTTGTTCCAGGAGGAAGATCGGCAATAAAACTGAGAGCGCATTTTCTGTGGGCGAGTGTGACAGTGTTTCTTTGATTCGGACGGCCGCGACCCGGAACACTTTCGTTATCGTTATTGCCATCATACTGAGGAACTTCGGCGCGAAACTCATCAAAGAGAATTGAAAGAGAAGTGCCATCCGGCGAAGTTACAGTGGAAACTGTTCCCTGAGGACAACCAGATCCGGAATAAGTGACCCCGCGAAAACTCACTGGCGTTTGTGCCTGAAGAGAAGTTGCGATGACTAAAGAAGCGAAGATGAGGAACTCTTTCATAGGTTCTCCTTTTTCAACAAACTATCTTTCCTTATTCATATTATAAAGTACGGATCAAGCCCGGGGAGTCTTTGTCGCCCACCTGGTCTACTCGCCATTCGGGTCATCAACCATGTGGTCATCAAACACAAAGTCAGCAGATTTTGGGGCTTCACGAACAAATCCAAATCCCGCTATCTTCAAATTAATCGAAACGGGACAGGACGATCCCAAAAACAAAAAGCTTTCAAAGGAGCTATGAATGTACTCTATTGTAAAAAAACTCTCCGCTCTCGCACTTCTCGCTTCTTCAATCTCTGCCTTCTCTCAGGATACTATCCAGCTTGGTTACCCTGCACATGGTGGTAACGGTTGTCCGGCAGGAACTGCTTCTGCGGTTCTCTCTCCGGATGGAAAGGCCCTCTCTATTATCTTCGATCAATTTGTTACTGAGGCCGGTCAGGGTTCAGGTCGCACAATGGATCGTAAGAGCTGTAACATCGCCGTCCCTGTTCATGTCCCGAACGGTTTCTCAATATCGATTCTTGCTGTAGATTACCGTGGATTTGTTTCTCTTCCCCAAGGTGCAAGTGCGCGTCTACAAGCTGAGTACTTCTTCGCGGGCATGCGGGGACCGATTTTTGCTAAGGATTTCTTAGGTCGCCAGGATACTAACTATACCTTTAATAACCAGCTCGGTGTTCAGGCAATGGTTTGGTCTCCGTGCGGAGCTGATGTGAATCTTCGTGTGAATGCCAGCATGATGGTAAGAAACTCTGGTTACCAGACTGCTATGGCAACTGTTGACTCTGCTGACTTCAGCGCCGGAATTATCTACCAGGTCCAGATGAGAAGATGCATGTAAATTCCTCCTCATCTTGAAAATTACAACAGAGGGCCGCAGTCGCGGTCCTCTTCTTTTTTATGGTCAGGAAGCAAGCGCAGCTTGCGGGACCGGCGAATGGTCTAATAGATCCTGTAATAGCGTTCAAGTTTTTTGATGATTTTAAGCGGGGTAAATTTCTTCGACTTAAAAAAGTCTTCTGAATAACGGATATTGACCTGACTGATAGATGAACCCTTGAGTGCCATCACACTCTGAATTTCCATATTTGTACTCTCATAACTATAAAGAACAACATAGATATTATAGGGCTGAAAATCCTGCGGGAGAGGCTTACCCAGCCATGTTTTCAGATAAGTGAGTGTTGCAATCCGATTGAGATTTTCAAGTGTGCCGAGCTCTTCATTCAGGGAAAGTGCCTCTACTTTCGGCTCATCAGTTTCCGAGGCGTCCTCATCGAGTTTCTGTTTCTCCACCCGTTGAGCAGCAATCTTATCCTGTTCAGAATCCGAAGGCGCATTGTTCTCGATAAAAGACGTAATCAATGCCTGTGCGCGGTCCATCCACTCTTTCTGTTCTATATAAATAACAATTTGCCCGTTAATATTCACGGCCCCATTTTTCTTTTTATTTCCACGAGGCATGCGCTTACAAAAGTAGAGTTCTTCAGGAAGAGAACAATTGACGTCATCTACATGCTTTGCGATTTCTGCAATCGGGAGCAGTATGTTCGCGGGAATCCTGAGTTCCGTTGAACTTTCATCAAACGACTCGATTTCCTCATCTACCATTAACTGCGTTTCTTTAATCTGACCGATAATCGTGCGTTTAGCCTTACGAGCTTTGGCGAGATCCCAGGTCTTCATGGCCGCATAAGTTCCGCCGATGATAAGAATCGCGGTAATAATAGAGCGGTTAATGCTGGCCTTGTCCTTCCGGACTATTTTTTTCTTTTTAAGTTTTGCTTCGAGAGTTTTTAATCTTTTCTTCCGGACTTTTTCCGTCTTAACTTTCTGAAGGCTCTTGAGTGAGATGATCCGGGTCTTATCTTCATCCGCAATCACCAATTTTTTTTCTTCAACGAACTGCTCACGAAGCGGAAGTTCCGGAACCTCACCTTTGTCTTTGTCGAGAAGAGTGAGAAGAACCTGCTCCCCCAGACGGATAGAGCTGAACATTTTGAATTCTTCACGCTTTCCGGGAATCATTCTCTCATCATCGATGAAAGAGCCGTTGGTACTTCCCTGATCGATGACAAAGCATTTCTTATCGTCAGTAATAATGAGCTTTAAATGCTTTTTACTGACTTCATTGGCGGGAATGACAATATCGTTGTTCACAGTGGAACCGATATAAATCTCGGGGCGGTTAAGAACATAGATAACCGCGCCACTCTTGTTGTCGGCGAGGACTTCCAGACGCATTCTTCCATTCTAATCGAAATTAGGATCTGAAGTGAGAAGTGTTTCCCGTAGGGGCAGTTAATGACTAATTGGGTTTTCTTTTTGCGCCTTCTTGAACGATTTCTCGTTGAAAGCTTTTTCTTCCCGGGTAGCAGGTTTTTGACCCTGTAAATCCTCGAGTTGAGAGTCCGCCATGGTCCGGGGAGCCACGGGATCGGGATTATTTTTACGACGAAATCGGGAAAAGAAACCTTGAAATGATTTTCTCATGCTGCACTCCTGCTCTTGAAGAGTGCAGGATGGATGCCATCAGCTATGAAGCAGCTCGTTTAAGACTGCTTTAAACTCATCCACACCATTACGCGATCTTGAGGTTTTGAGCCGGTACAGAGTCCATACTTTATCAAACTCGACATCATCAGCAAGAAGTCGCTGCGAGACTTTCTGCAACTCGCGTTGTCCCAGTTTATATTCTTCTTCGATCATTTTTATGAAGAGATTAAATTTTCCTAAATCCATTTGTCCATTGTGGCGCAGACGCTGAATAAACCGCAAGAACTTCCTTTAGTAGACAGTAAAAGAAGATTACTGAATCATGACCATAATGCTTGGTTTACTCCTGAGGAATCCATGACTTTTCTCTCACCTCTCCTCATTCTTTTTCTGATCGTGGCATGTGGAAAACCCGATGCCTCAAAAAAAATTGAAGCGGAAGAAATCGTAAAAATTGATGGTTCAAATGTCCAGGGTGTCTACCAGACAACTCTGAATGCCATGAACATGAATACGACTATTGGAAACGTGGGCTCGGCCGGCGTTCACCGCTCGTATGACTCCTTCAAAGCGTTCGTGAAGATTTATATCGGAGAAAAAGGTGTTTATCACCGCCAGGCGATTTACCTGGGCGCTCGTTGTCCGACAGTAAATGATGACATCAATGGTGATGGATACATTGACCTGCGAGAGGCCCATTTCGTCACTGGGAACGTCATTATTCCCCTCGATGGAGATCTTGATACTCAGTCGCAGGGAAGTGGCTGGTATCCTCAGGGCAATGGCATTGCCGGAGGATATTTCTATGAACGATCCGCGAGCTTCAGCCGGTTGTTTGAAGACCTGAGAGATACAGATCCCAATTCGGCGGATGCCATTGAAAAACTTCCTTACGATCAGGGAGTCAGTCTCCACCGCAAAGTGGTAATGGTTTTAGGAGTGAGTACTTCTACCCGGCTTCCGGATTCCGTTGATACGATGAGCGGATTGAGCCGGCACACTTCTCTTCCCATTGCCTGTGGAGTGCTCACGCGATCCGACAGATTTCCTTCTGAGCTGTATGATCGCACTGATCCAGTCACTACTTCCGGTCCTCCAAGACATGCGAGAATCCGCCCCCGCACACCGGAGCACAGAGAACCTGGTGAAGTTATTCCTTTGCCCGAAGATCCTTTACCGCCACCGAGAAGACCACTCCGCCAGCGTGTACGCCGGTGGCTACGCTCGACATTTGGTCGTGGAGACGGGACAGAGAAACTGACTGATTAATTTGGTCCTGCGTTCTTTAGTTTTCTTTAAGTAGTCTCTGTGCGGCAGGAAGAATAACTTCTCTTTCATGAGGTGCTCCATGAAATTAATTTTTGCTGCTGTTATTGTTCTCTTCTCATCATCTGCTTTTTCACTTTCTATGAAACTTGAAGGAAATTGCGCCGGGAAACTCGCCAATGGAACTTCGATAGCTTTTCAGTACTATTCAAATTTCAACGGGTGTAAAAACACTGCCAGCGCGGCGATTTCGTACGAGCAGGGTTATGACGGAATGACCACCGGTAAAAGATCATTATCAGATAGCAGCGACACTTACACATTCGGGAAAACGAAAGTGGTATTCGCTAATTCTACCGGAAACACTACAGGTAAATTCCGTTACACTGACAAACGCGGTGACAGAAAAAGTGTCATACTCCAATGTGATGTCAGAGATTACGAGTACGCTGAATGTAATTAGGAATTTAAAAAAAGAAAATAAAAG
>JAYVHR010000447.1:0-2340 GCA_043771075.1 Bacteriovoracaceae bacterium | reverse complement strand
GGAGTTTTCAGATCCAGGTGCGGATCATTGGCGAGCATTGCAAATCCTGTCGTGGATTTATTTTTTGATACGACCCAGTTATTCGATCCGGATTCCTTGCCGAAAATTTCCGGAAAAGCCGCCCAGAGATCAGGGACTGTATTGATTGAATTATTCAGAGGAAGAGCTGCGGTTTTATTTGTCTTATACTCACCTGCCTTGAGAATGGTATTCTCCCAGGGAACTCCGTCATTGTTCATAAGTCGCGCGGCTTTCTCGCCCCATCTGGCCTTCCACTTCTCCTGATCCCAGTCTGAAGTGAAAGTTTTTCTTGTCTGATCAAATGCCTGAAGAAGAAGAACTTCCAGAGTGTTTACGGGAAACCATTCTTCAGGCGAGAACCCTGCATCACGGAACTCGTATGCGTCCTTGCCGGTTTTAAATCCTTCGTTGACTCCACGACTGTAAGCGAGGAGTTTTTCTTTTTCTTCCGGAGAATATCCCTGCCAGATTTTTTCAGCGTGACCAGGAATATCCAGGAGCCTCATCATGAGATCAGACTTCATGTGATCAAATCCCAGGACTTCAGAGTTTGTCCCTCGCGCACTTCTGCGGAAATAGTCCATCATCCAGGCCCGGTCTTTGCCGTGATGAAATCCAAAGCAATAGTAGAACTCCTCTGAACTCTTTACTTCCACCCGAACGACGTCGAGTTCCTGGTAAGTAGCTTCACAGGAATATGATCCGGCGAAGCTGATACTTCCCCAGAGAAGAGACACAATCAATGAGAGCATGAATTAGTTCCTGGTACGGAGTTCGTAAAGGAAAGCGATCTTGATATGAAGAGGAACATTCAGATAGCCACTGAAAATCTCTTTTTCAATCTGATCAATGTCGGATGAAGAAAGCTTCTGCAGCTCTGGTCTCTCGGGCCAGCCGAAATTCCATTTTTTGTTTTCAAACTTGATCGGTGAATAAGAACCGAGTCTCACAGCGTGATAAATGACCCACGCAATTTTCGGATAACCTTTATCTTCAACGCATTTTTTAAGATCGAGATCTGCGACATCACGATCATTCTTGTCTCCACCGGCCCAGAAAAACATATCGTGCTTCAGACAGCAGTTTTTCCACGCAGTACGATTCTGGGGAACACCTTCGGGAATACCCGTGCAGTAATCAGTCTGGAATGGAACGAGTCTATCGTTATCAGCGCTAGCTTGAGCATTAATGAAGAGTGTTAAGAATATAAAAAAAGCCTTAAACATTAGCCCTCTGCGGATAAGAAATATTTTCCTACTTCGAGTCTAACTCCGCGAACCCGACTTGCGAAAGAAAATTAACAGCGTTAGAAACGCGGGGTCCATTCAACTTTTTAAGGAGTTAAAGAATGTGTAAGAAAATCATGGTTTCTCTCATCGCTTTTTGCATGCTCACTGTTCAGTCATTTGCTGCCACTAACAACGGCCTCAAAGCCGCTTTCGACAACCTGAACTATTCGCTTTCTGTAGAGTGGGATCAAACAGACCGTAACTTCTACAACGCTGAAATGGAGAAGTTTGCTCAGTCTCTCCGCGCTTCAAACGTTACTAACCAGGAGCTCGTTGAGTTCACTGTTTCTCAGGTAAAAGATGAGAAACTTGCGAACGATCTTCGCACAGCTTTCACAATGGTTCAGATCAATAAGATGGATCAGAAAGATGCTCAGAAATACGTCATGGACGTAATGAATAAGTCTTACTCACGTGGAGCAAGCTGGAATGGCGGAGCTGTCATCGGTGGAGCTCTCGTAGTTATACTTATCGTTGCAGTTGCTCTTCTCGCAACAGGGGACGCCCGCATTAGCGATTCTCAGGATTGTTACCAGGTTTATACTTGTGACGATTACTGTTCAGCTGGTATCTGCTACGAAGACTGTGGATACGAGTGTATCTAATTTAGAAATTCTGACTGACGGTAGGGCCTCTGGCCTTACCGTCTTTTTTTGCTCACAATATTATTCATGAAAATAATATTTCTTCTTCTCCTCATCGTTTCCTCCTGCGCTCATCGCACTCCCCTTTCCGGTAAAAAGGACGATCTCGTCCAGGTCGCCTTGGTGATGGATCAGGTTCAGCAGTCCTATATGAAAGGCTGTGTGGATGCTTTCAAAGAGTTCAGCCTCGGACCGGCATTTGAATCATGCAAGGTGAAAGCGAAGGATCATCGCATGGAAATTCAGAGTATCCTTGATCAGGATCTTTGATTCTTCAGATTCGTCATCTGTTCCGGAATAACCCATTCCCGGAATTGCTTCTCCGTCAGATAGCCCAGAGATATTGCCGCTGCCATGAGTGTGGTATTTTCTTTGTGCGCTTTCTT
>JAYVHR010000446.1:0-6140 GCA_043771075.1 Bacteriovoracaceae bacterium | reverse complement strand
GTTACTCACGATGTTGCCCGCATGATCGAGCAGAAGCCTTTCCGTTTTGACCGCACTTTCGTGCGCAACGGTCTTCGTTTCACTCCCTCTTTCGACAAGCTCGGTAAAGAAGCATCTTTCTTCAACACAATCTTTGATGTTGAAGCTGTGATGGACATGGGAAAAAATCTTTCCCTTAACCTCGTCATCAATAAGTCCTCATGGGACCGCCTCACTGTAGGCCAGCGTGAAACAATCCAAAAAAACTTCGGTTTCACGGGTTGCGTTCTTTCTGACCGCGTGATCGTGTGGAATTCTTTCTTCAGACAGGATTGGATGAAGAAAGACATGGGATCTGAAATCGTTTCAGTATTTGAGAAAGTGAACGTCTGGTTTGCTGGTCTCGGAATGAAAGCTGCTTAATCGTTTTAATGGGGGGAGCTTGCTCCCCCTTATCTTCTGGGTTTTTTCTGGTTGTCCTGCAATTGTTCATTCAGCTTTTTAAGATTCTGGAATGATCCATCGCCTGAAGTGGTCGCCTCATTCTGAGTCTCAGACTTTCCTGAGTTCGCATCGAGTTTTGTCACTGCCTGCGTTTTCGGCTCGTAATAAGGCATGAATGGACGGATCCCCTTATCTTCCTCGGCTTCCGGAGACATGAAATTTTCCAGATCTTCTTTGGTGAGCTCAAGCTTTATCTGTGAACCCTCTTTAGATTTCAGGTTCTGGATGAGAATGATTCTTTCTCCCGCGATGATCTCGTGAGTTTTCCCGTCCTGATCGGTCACTTCGGCAATTCCTTCGGCCAGGGCATATTCAGCGATGCCGGCGCCGTTGACTTCGCGGTAGTTCATCATGATCTTTGTTCCGCGAACACCCATCGAGGAAAACTTAGAACGGAATTTTACTTCACCTGATTTAATTTTCTCGCGGACATTGGCGGAAAGCTGACCCCGCTTAAGTTCATAGTGAATCTTTCGTTCATTCTTGTCCTTAAATTCAAAGTCAGCAAAGATGAGTTCTGACTCAGGGCCCAGGGAAAGCCACGTATCATCGGCGATGAGAATTTTCATGGAAGAATCGGCTTCAGTGACAACGATATCCTTGGGATAAAATTTTTCCCCGATCTGAACCAACCGCGGTCTTCCGCCAGTGGTTCGCAGGGCCGTTCCTTTGACGAGTTTCAGTTCACCGACAAAAGCGGGGATGGCCTTTCCGGTCTCCTTATTAAACTTGAAGTTCTGAGCGAACAAGGCGAGAGGGAAAAGTGACATAGCAAAAATAATTGTTTTCATGAAATAAGTTTAGCAAGACGCAAAAATTTGTCTACCGGAACCATCCAATATACCAAAGAAGTCTTCCGAATCTTCAGGACAAATCAAAGTGCGGCCCCGATGCAGATTTCATAGACTTGATTCAGTCCTCAGGCTTTCGGCTTTGGGTTCACCCAAGACGCGGCGGGAGAGACGATCAAATGGCCATCCGTAAGGGTGGCCATTTTTTTCTTAAAGAGTCTGTTAACTTTCCCCGTAATTTCCCTCGCTTGATTTTTTGCATAACAAATCTGCTGCATGGCTATTATCCCGCATTGTCTTGTCGTTTATAGCGGAGCGGTTTACCTATAATGCGCCATTGTGAATTCCACGGCAGGAGACCACATGAAAAAAATTATCTCAGTTGTCCTCGTTACTCTTTCCCCCGCAGCATTTGCTATCAACTTCGCGAGCGTCATCAGTCCGCGCGATCTGGCGCAGATTAAGTCGCTCTCGGTGCCAAAGACTGCATCTGTGAAGACACCGGTGAAAAAACCGGCGCTCATCGCTCAGACGAAAAGTCCGGGACGTGCCACACGCTCAAACCGTGAAGTACGGACGATGGAAACCATCAGCACCGACATGAGTTCCGGGATTTCCGCGAGAAAATTTTTGAAGAATGTGAACGTCGGTTATTATCAGCAGTTCCTGGGGCCAACTCTGTCCGGTCCATCGGGAGAAACCTACAACGTTTACCAGGAAGGGATGGATACACCCCGTTCAGGCCGGGCCCCGCTTCAGAGTTTTCATACTCTCTCACTTCGCTACAAGCTTTCAGACTTATGGGCAGTAGGTGGATCTGTGGCCGCCGTTAACGGTTACACCGACCAGGTGAAAAACCGCGGCGGAGTCGTGAATAACGGAGACACAACTTTCTTCAACTCACGCCTGTCATTGTTCATGCCAAACATTTCCGGATCTTTCGGAACATTTTTTACGACTTTGTCGTATGAACTTCCGACATCGGATATCGCCAAAGAAAACCGCCAGCGTTTCGGCTGGGTCATTGGAGAGACACTGGCGCTGAAACTTCCTTCTTATAAATGGACCGCCGGAATCTCAGGTCAGGTTTATCGCATCTATTATGAGAACAGCCAGCGTGCGGCCATTCTTCCCAACGGATTCCGCGCGACTCCGACTCAGCTCCAGACGATGATCCTGAGTCTTTCTCCGTACGTGAATTACCGCTTCAATGACCACTTCCAGCTGGGATCAACGGTTGTGATGGACTGGGACCAGCGCGGATTCCAGGAAGGCTCAGGTGAGTTCAATAATAACCTTCCTCACCGCGGAAGAGTGACCGGGACTTATTTCCCGGCCATGAAATATCTTTCGAGCGTGGGAGTATTCACTCAGGCGCTGGTAAAATTCCGTCCGGACACAACTGCAGTAGGTGCGGAGCTCGCTCTTAATTTCTAGGAGAACTGATGTACAGTGACCCGGGCTTTCTCTCACTCATCGTGATCTTTGCTCTCTGGATAGGGCTGGTATTTCTCGCTCTGGGGACGAGCCTTCGTCCCCGGAACTGGAAAAAATCCGCCCCAAAAACTAAAGCGAAACACGCAGGTATTCTCCGCGACTAGAGATCTGTCAAAAGAGTGAACAAAAAACCATTTTAGTTTGTATAGCTGACTGACACTATAAAATTTGTTTTTTAGTGTCCGAGAAGCATTTTAAGATGAGTATGAAGATCAACACAAATATAGCGGCGATACAGGGACAAAACGCCCTGAAGAAATCCTCGCGTGATGTGGAAGAGAGTCAGTCAAAGCTCGCAAGTGGCACCCGAATCGTGAAAGCTGCTGACGATGCCGCCGGACTCGCGATCTCAGAAAAGATGAAAGCGGAGATTCGATCGTCGAAGCAGGCGAACCGAAACGCCAACGATGGTATCTCGCTCGTCCAGACAGCTGAAGGTGGACTGAATGAAAGTTCAACCCTTCTTACCCGCATGAAAGAACTCGCCATGCAGGCAGCAACCGATACGTTAGGTGATACTGAACGGCAATTGGTGGAAAACGAATATCAGGGAATGCAGGCCGAACTCGACCGGATTGCGGCAGGAACAGAATTCGGCGGAAGAAAACTTCTGAATGGTCAGGGATCGAATCTGGATTTTCAGGTCGGTCTTCACGGACAAAAGATGAACCGCGTTTCGTACGATGCCGGTTCGATCAGATCCGATTCAAACGCACTCGGAATTTCCGGCGGAACAGTTACCAGTAAAGATGATGCCCGGAATGTTCTGGGAAGAATCGATCAGGCCTTCGATAAAATTTCCGGTCATCGCGCGATGCTCGGATCCATTCAGAACAGACTCCAGACCAGTTCCAATAACCTCGATGTTTATACTGAAAACATGAGTGCTTCCAACAGCCGTATCCGCGATGTGGATTATGCGGTGGAAAGTTCCAATCTCGCGCGCGGAAAGATCATCACCGAGGCCGGAACAGCAGTGCTTGCTCAGGCGAACATTTCTCCGCAAGCGGCCCTCAGACTTGTCCAATAGCGCGCCACTTTTTTTTGTCACCCCCGAAAACACCTGCAAAATCGTCTTGGCAATCAATGGTTTCAAGAGCTTCGCGAAAACAGGACGCTTGAGAGTTTTTTTCAAAGTGCTAACATGGGCCCATGAAAAACAAACCGGTCATTTTCTCTCTTCTCTCTATCCTCTGTTTTATTGAACCACTCATTAAGGTTCTCTACTTCAAGGCCGCCACGAATTTTGATTTCATGGTGATCATCGGAAACGTCATGGCACGAAATACTTTCCGCGAGGTCATGGATTTCTGGCTCGTCTTTCCGATTGCGGGCCTTCTGATCCTGAAGCTCCGCCGCTTCACTTACTTCACCTTCATGGGTGTTCTGCTTTATATCATCCACAATATCGTGACCTATGAAAAATACACCTGGCCGTACAACTCGGAAGAGCCTTTCATCTACAACAAGATTGTGGCCGTGATTGCGATGGCCGTGTTTGTTTATTTCCTCTCACCGAAGGCCAGACAGCCATTCTTCGACCGACGTGTCCGCTGGTGGGAACCGAAGGCCCGCTACACTGTGAACCTCAATTGCAAACTCGATAACGGACACTTGTGTTTTCCGGCGAGCATCGTGAACCTTTCCCACACCGGGGCCTTCATCAGCTACAGTCCGTATATTAAAGTGGGAGATAAAATAGAAATCGAATTCAATTTCTTAAGTAACGTCATCACACTTCCACTGGAAGTAATGAACGAGCACAACATCCTGGGCCAGAAAGGTTTTGGGGTGAAGTTCAACATGACTTATGGTCAGTCAGTCATGATGTCGCGAGTGATTGGTAAGATTTCTCTGCTTAAGAATACAACGAAACACGAAGAAACAATGACGTCGAAGCTCGCGGCTTAATAAACCACTCTGGTCCTGATTGAGCGCTTGAGCTTGTTGATATTGTCGGCGAGCTCCGTCGCGTGAATGGAGTGTACATCCATCACGAGATATCCCACTTCAGCATCTGTTGAAAGATACTGACCTTCGATGTTCGCACCGGCATTGGAAATGATGGTGTTGATTTCACCGAGGACTCCGGGTTCGTTACGGTGAACGTTAAGAATCCGTGACGTTCCTTTTTTCACAGGAAGATCCACGTTCGGAAAATTCACCGCACCTGATGATGAACCAATCTTTAAATATCTCCGGAAACTCTCGGCCACTTCCATGCCGATCGCACGTTGGGCTTCTTCAGTACTTCCTCCGATGTGCGGAGTGAGAATCACGTTCGGAAGATTCTGCAGGGGAGAGACAAACTTTTCTTTATTCGAAGCGGGCTCAACAGGAAACACATCAATGGCACATCCGCCGAGATGTTTTTCCTTCAGTGCCGCCACGAGATCATCAATCACTACCACTGTTCCGCGGGACGCATTGATGAGGCAGGCACCTTTTTTCATGAGTGCTAATTCGCGCGCGGCTATCATATTCATCGTTTCCTGGATTTCGGGAACGTGGAGAGTGACAAAATCAGAATGACGGAGAAGTTCATCCAGCGAAACTACTGCGCGGGCATTTCCCAGTGGGAGTTTTTTCACGACATCAAAGAAAAGAACCTGAAGTCCCATCGACTCGGCAAGAATACTCACCTGACTTCCGATGTGACCATAGCCCACGATCCCGAGAGTTTTTCCTCTCACTTCGCGTGAACCTTCCGCCGACTTCATCCATTCCCCGCGGTGAGCGAGAGAATTTCTGTCACCCAGCTGGCGCGAGAGTGCCACCATCTCGGCGATCACAAGTTCCGCCACGCTCCTGGTATTTGAGTGAGGAGCATTGAAAACGGCGACACCTTTTTTTCGTGCAGCCTGAAGATCAATCTGATTCGTGCCGATGCAGAAGGCCCCAATCGTAAAACATGTTCCGGTATGCTCAAGTGCTTTTGCCGTCACTTCTGTTTTCGACCTGATCCCGATCGCGCAATAATCCGGAAGAAGTTTAATCAATTCATCCTCACCAGGCGCGTACGAAAGCATGTCGACTTTATAGCCTTCAGCTTCGAGCATTTCTTTGGCAACGGGGTGAATGTTTTCTACGAGGAGAATGCGGGAGTTATTTTGATCTTTCATGATAGGGAATATGGTAAATCGCCATGCTCCCGAATGAAAGAAAAAAGCTTATTACGCCATGTTTAATAGCTGAGGTTCTCGAGGTTCTTCAGCACCATGGCATCGATTCTCGGGCGATAGTTCGAAGCCGCCGCAGGAAGGTAGTCCGTGAGCACACAGAAAACCACTGTTCCTGACTTGGTTTCCACAAATCCTGAGAGAGATGCTGTCCGCTTGAGAGTTCCGGTTTTAGCGAAGAGTTTTCCTT
>JAYVHR010000445.1:0-3856 GCA_043771075.1 Bacteriovoracaceae bacterium | reverse complement strand
AAAATTTCTCTGGGAGAAGCCAGAGATCCTGGATATTGGTGGAGGAATTCATAACCTCGCATCCCAGCCGGAAGTTAAGTACAAAGGTAAGCTCCTCGTATTGAATGCCGACCAGTTTTTCTATATCAAAGCAGAAGATCTTACTCGCATTCTCGAACCACATTCAAAAAAGCCGGCAGTTCTTTTTAGCTATTGGGTGAATTCATCTCTTGGCTACAATGCCCTTGATATTAGTCCAAAGCGGATTGTTACCGGAATTACGAAAAACAATGATCTCCCACAAGGGAAGACGGTTGAAACATACACCGGAATCTCTCTCATCGATCTTGCTCAGCTCGACAAGATTCAGGGTGCTTCTAAATTTTTCGATTCTGTTTGTCCTTATCAGAAAAAAGAAATTTCCGCGATCCTGCTTGAGAATATTGATTACTGGGATTTCGGAACAGTGAAGCGATATTGGGAAAGCATGCACCAGATTCTTTCTACATACCGGATGAATTCGAATCATCCCTTCTTGAGATTTCTTGTGAATGAAAAAGCGATGAAGACCTGGAAGATAGATCTTCAAGGTTTGGGATATCACTCGCGTTCTCCTGGAGTCATTAACCTCACACCGTTTGATGCTCCTCCGGCCAAAGGCCCGATGATTTTAATGGGGGAGAAATGGCCTCAAGGTGGAGAGGCGCGAACTGTTTATTGGAATGATTTAGCAGAAAAAGTTAGTTAGAAGATTCCCTGATGCAGTCGACGGGACAGACTTCAATGCAAAGACCGCAAAGTGTGCAACTCCAGTCGTCCACGTGATAATCAACGCCATTGGAAATGATGGCATTTTCGGGACAGATGAGACGGCAAGCATCGCAAGATACGCAAATGGGAGTGATTTCCAGTCGAACTTGGTTCATAATCCCATTATAAGGCATAACTGAAGTGGAACAATTAAAAGTCAGAAAGAAAGATGTGATAATCACCAACACCATAATCTACCTTGGTCTTTCTTTTCTATTTCTATATCTGCAGTATGCATATCGACACCAGCTTTCACCTTTTTCCCTCGTGTATTTCAGGAAGAGTGCTGAACTTTTCTGGTACGTAGCTGCGCCTCTTGTGATTTCCTCCTACCTCATCTGGAAACATCATCGCCTGGCCGTTTTCTCATTTAACTTCGCTGCTATTCTTGTCACGTACAAAGTCGTTGAGGGTCTGTTTATTGAGTTTAATAAGATCATTGTGATTGCAACATTCTTCTACGCTGTGATCTCGTACTTTCTTTATCAGCTAATGAACCACTATCTTTCCTCGGCAAATATTAATCCCAATTTCTCCGGTAATGATTTGTTTCCGCCCCTGCTCAGGAGAATCTCTGTTCAGGTTTTAGATGCAGATAAAAGCTATCCAGGAAATCTCACCAATTGGGATCCAGTCGGTTGTTTCATCCAGATGGATGCGTCGGCCAAGATCAGCTCGAAAGTAAAACTTCAGGTGGAGTTTCAGGGGAGAACATTTGTTGAGCAGGGGGAAGTAGTTGCCGAGACTCCGGACTTACGGGGAGTTGGGATAAAATTCGAGAACACAGTCAGGAACCTGGATACGTTTAATTGGTCAGAGTTTACTGAACTGATTGATGAACTTGGATTTCAACCGGAAAGGCTAAGATGAAGTGTGTTTTATTCTCTCTACTTTTTCTTCTCATCTCTTGTCTTGAAGACAACAGAAGCCCTGAAGCTGCACTCAAAGATTTCATCGAAATACGTATCGGAAATGTTGTGACCAGAAATTCCCTCATCGAGAAAGTCACTGGCAAGATGAGACAGAGTCTTGAAAACGTTACAGAAGACGACTTCCAGAAATTCTCAGATCTTCGCAACGTTGAGAAAGACAGCTTCAAAATTCTTTCAAAATCATGCCAGGAAGAAACCTGTTTTATTACCTACGCCATCAGTTACAAAACCAAGCGTGACGATAAGCCGACCTTCACTTCAGAAGTGAAGAAAATCGCTGAATTAAGCCTGATTTCCGGGAAATGGCTGATTGCAGACGTGACTAACATCAAGACTTATCATGAAAGCCTTGAACCTATTAATGCCCTTCAATAGGGTACCGATAAGGAATCAGGAGCATCCATGGCCGACAACGACTTTCTTTCATTCCTGGTAGACGAAACTCTGAAGCTGCAAAAGCGCGGAGAAGAAAAACTATCGAGTCTTGAAACTAAACTCAACGACTACGGACTTAATTACTGGAAAGGGGATTTTATTCCTCAGGCCCAGGTTTTACGTTTTATCACGCCGATGGGTGCGATGGATGTGCCGATGAACTGGTCTGTCTTCTCTTGTGTGGGATCCGACCACCGGATTCTCGACAAGCAAAATGATACCGACAATTTCTTTACCGTCATCAAATCTGCGTGGAAACTTCCGCTCGAAAGAGTTGTGATCATTCACGCCGATGGGTTTTGTTATTTAGTGGGACTTACTCACGATCAAGTCGGACATCTTCACGATCTTCTGAATCCACAAGAATGGCTGAAAACCGCTTAAATAAAAAAGGCTCCCGAAGGAGCCTTTTTTTGCTTAGAGAGCTACGTAGTATTGCTTGAGCATCGCCGCGTCCACTTCGAGGTTCGGCGAGTTACAGATAACATATCCGCGACAGTCCATATCTTTCAGAGCTTTCATGAGCTCTTTCCAGTTGAACTTCGACTTCTCAAGGTTGAGGTGTTTTAAGTCACCCTTAGAGTTTGAGCTGATGCCTGAAATATGAATGTGCATTTCTTTGAGAGCATTAGGTCCGAGTTCAGACTTCAGCGTCTCAAGTGTTTCGCAGAAACCTTTGTAGTCATTCACGTTACCTGTACGTGCGTACAAGTGAGAAAAATCCATACAAGGCTTACAGCTGGTCACTGACTTAGAAAGAGAAATGAGCTCTTCCAGAGATCCGAACTGAGAAGTTTTCCCAGTAAGTTCCGGACGGAGTTCGATTTCAATATCAAGACGAGAAAGTCTTTCTTCAATGACGTTCAAAGATTTTTCCACGAGATCAAACACATCGTACGGAGAGTCTTTCATGTAGAAAGCCGCGTGGAATGTCATCGATTCAGCACCACAAAGATCAGAGATCTTCGCCGTCTGGATAATGCGCTCAACTGACGAGTCGATTTTATCCTGCTCGCGTGCATTGAGGTTGATGTAATATGGGCCGTGAGAAGTAAGAGGAACTCCCAACTCGTAAGAAACCTTACGAAGAGCAGAAGAAACTTCTTCCTTCATACGAACTCCGTGAGCGAATTCAAGCTGCATACAATCGAGTGCTAACTCGTGAATGCGCTTAACACCCTCAACAGGGTTGTTCTTTTTGGCGGTACTATTGGGAACACCTGCAGTACCAAACAATAAACGGTCAAAAGCCATGGTTATCTCCTATTACGGAACTAAAAGATTTTTTCAATCCAATCTGGGGCCGATTTTACACAACCCGTACAACCCTCTCCCAACGAAAAACTATCTCTCAGTATGGCGAGATTTACCTCACCGTTACCGGAACAAGCTTCACGGATGTCGCGCACATTAACACAAAAGCATTCACAGATGAGAACATCGTCCGCCAATTTTTCCGAGGCCACTTGAGTCAAAAGCTCACTGGCCTGGTCAACCTGACGAAGAAACTCCTTATCCATGTTTTTCACTCTTGTTTCGCTCTGCAAAACACCCGATTTCTTCTTTTGGAAAAGAGTTGCGCACTTATAGCCCCGGACCGAATTTGTGTCCATGGGAAAGCCTTAAGGGTGTAATAAAGTAATGCAAATAAGATTTGTGAGATGATAAAATGAAGTTAAAGTATCTAAAAAACTTGGTTT
>JAYVHR010000444.1:0-3033 GCA_043771075.1 Bacteriovoracaceae bacterium | reverse complement strand
GGTCGCCTTACGGCAGCTCCTTCGATCCGGCAGACGGTCTATATTCTGGAAAAGTTGTCATGAGGATTTTTATCGACGGCGATGGTTGCCCGGTGAAGGAAGAAACTTATAAAGTGGCCCTGCGCTACCAGATCCCGGTCATACTCGTCGCTAACAAGCGACTCAATATTCCGCTGCATCCATTGTTTTCGATGGAAGTCGTCTCACAAGGTGCCGATGAAGCGGATAACTGGATCGTCGACAATATCTGTGAAAATGAAATCTGCATTACGACCGACATTCCCCTGGCCGATCGCTGCCTCAAGAAATCCGCACTCGTCCTCGGGGCAAGGGGAGAGGAATTTACGGATGATATGATCGGTGAGGCGATGGCGACGAGGGAACTCATGAAGCAGCTCCGGGAAGAGGGGCAGATGATGGGAGGACCTCCTCCCTTTGAGCAGCGTGATCGCTCTCAATTTCTCGGGTCGCTGGACCGGATCATTCAAAAGCTCAAAAAAAAGGCGAAGTAACAAAATCCCGTGTTAGAATTTCCTTATTAATTCATCAAGGATTCAGACATGGGTGTTACGGTAATGATTCTTATCTTCGGCATGTTCATGGTGGTGGGACTTATCTTCTTCATCATCAATATTTACAACTCACTTCTGGTGGTGAAAGAGAACGTCAACAAGGCCTGGGCCAACATCGATGTCATTTTAAAACAGAGATACGATGAAATTCCCCAACTGATCAAGATCTGTGAACAGTATGTTCAGTTCGAGCAGGGCATGGTCCAGAAAATCATGAATGCCCGAGAGAAGATGATCCAGGGAAAAACGGTGAAGGAAAAAGCTGATGCATCGAACGCGATCACGGCCAGTGTTGGCGGAATTATGGCGCTGGGTGAATCCAATCCGGAACTTAAATCCAATACGAACTTTATGCAGATTCAAAACCGGCTTTCAGGGCTGGAAGAAAACCTGGCCGACAGAAGAGAGCTCTATAACGATTCCGTAAATATTCTTAACACCCGCATCCAGCAGATCCCGGATGTTTTCTTCGCGGGGATGCTCGGGATGAACCGTCGTGAAATGTTTCAGGTAAGTGAAGTGGAAAGAGCGCTTCCAAATCTTGATATCAAATTCAAGAGATAGCGTGGCGAAGGATAACGAAAGCAATCTTGGATTAATGTTCATGGGCGTGGGTGCCTTGGTCTTTTTTCAAAGCCTGAAGAAAATAAAACTTCAGCGGAAGATAAAGGACATAAGTACTTCCAGAATTGCTTCCGCGGCCATGGGCGAATCCGTTGAAATCCACGCCACGGTCATAAACGATCCTCAGCACACTATCGTTTCACCCCTTTCACAAAAAACCTGTATCGCTTTCACCTGGGAACTTCAGAAGGAAGTGGGCTCCGGTAAAAATCGACGCTGGGAATTTCAGTTTCGTTTTTATTCGACCCCATTCGTTTATGTGACAGATGAAAGCCGGGGAGTTGCCGCTCTTGATCTTTCGAGTTGTGAATTCCAGGATGATCTGAAACAAAAACAGGTGGCTTTTAATGATAGTTCTTATTCCATACCACCTGCAGTCCTGGACATCCTGAAACAGAATAAAATGCTCTCGGGTGAGGAAAAAAGTTTTTTCTTCTCCAATAATTACCGGTTAGTGGAAACACTCATCGGTCCCAATGAGAAGATGTATATTCTGGGAACGGCCGCTCTGACTCCCAAGATCGAAATGCCACTGACAAAAAATGCTTCATTGTTATTCGGTAAAAGAAATTTCAATTTCATCAACCGCTTGAAGTCAGCGTTCAGGCTGAGAAGAACTGATCCGGCAACAATCAAGGCCTACGATGCGAATGGAAATTCGCGCCTCGACGAAGAGGAAACGCTGAAACTCTATAAAGACATGGAGGAAAACATTCTCCGGGAGTTTAACCAGTCCGCCCCACCGGTTGATTACCTGAAAACATGTAAGTTCGTATTCACAAGGTCAAAAGAAGGAAATATTTTTGATAGCCATGGAGTCATTGTTTCGCGGAAAACCCAGAAACAACTCGTAGATTCTCTTCAGTTTAGTGCATTACTTTCGTTTTTCGGGGGACCTGCAATGTTCGTGTTGGGTCTATGGATACTCTGGAATAAGTACAACTCCCGAAATCCTTACCCGTATTAATTTGTCAGAAATTCCACCTGAACCCACGGCAGGGCCGCAAGACCGAAGAGGAAAATTGACCCGATCGTGCCCATAAACAACAACACATCTATTGAAATTTCACTCAGCGGCGGATGATGAATGGTTTGCATATTTTCCTCCTACAGTGATTGTAGCAAGGAGTGAGCCAAGTCACAGCGACAGCAAAAGCCCGGTGATTGAGTCAGGATTATTCCACGGAATAAAATGATTTTCCTTGATCATGATGACTTCTGAACCGGGAATGTTCTTCTTCAGATAATCGACATTTTCTTTCGGAACAAGATCATCCTCACTTCCGTGAATGGCATACACTTTCGTTTTGATTTTATTCCAGTCGAAATCCTTGCGTAGTAATTCTTCTTTTAAAGCAGTGATTTCCTCATTACAGACTCGCAGGAAATCCGGAATAAGACTTCGGATACCCCAAAGACGTCCCAGTTTCTGGATGAATTGATCGTCTTCCAGATCGGGATCAATGGATCCAGAGACTAAAATAAGTGCATGGATTTCCGGATGCTCCATCGCCATTTTCGCAACGAGGGGAGCACCGTAAGAGTGACCGATGAGAATGGGAGAAAGACCCGAAGTATTGAGTGAAAGAAGTGACCACAGATCATCGGCCTGTCTGGCGAGGGATGGTTCCGAGATTCCTCCACCGGAATCGCCATAACCTGGACGATCAGGAACGATCATGTGAAATCTCGAAATGAGTTTTTCGTCCTGAAGAAATGAGTACCAGCCTTCGCGGGATCCCGGAGATCCGTGAACAAAAATAACCGGCCGATTGGCAGGAGAACCAGCGAATGCGTACGAGATTTTCCGGTGCAATCCCTGGTGAACTCCCATCTG
>JAYVHR010000443.1:0-2675 GCA_043771075.1 Bacteriovoracaceae bacterium | reverse complement strand
GAGATGGGAGTTCTCTTCTATAAAGGAGAATGCGTGGGCTTCAGTGCTTTTACTCATGGAACATTGACCGAAGGCCCGCTCCCCGACCATTCGTGGTGGAAGGCGTGGTCACCCGAGGCCTTTCAAAAACTAAAATCGATTTCAGACAATGCGATCATCTGTTCTCAATTTACCGTCAATCCGGAATTCGCAGGCAAAGGTCATATCGTTCGCTGGAAAGAAATTGTCTTCCTTTACACTTTCATGCGCTTCGAACACTCCCACGCCGGAGTCATGGCAGGCCATCTCAATCTCACCCGTGGAATGCAGAATGCGTGCGGAGAAACCTTCGGCGCGACTGTTCTGAACCCCTGTCACCCATTCAGTTATTATGGGGTCGAAATCAACGCACAACTTGTTGCTTACGAAAGAGAAAACATCCGTCTCATGCAGGAGAGGCGTGGAGTCGTCAGTCTCTGCAGTGACCTCTGGACAAAACTCACTCATCTGACTGAGTTCCCCGCGCATTCCAATGTCATCCCTTTTAAAAATGTAGCCTAGGAGAAAATATGAACTGGCAAAAACATCTCGATCAGTCTGCTGCGAAAATCTGCTCGATTCTTCCGGTGAAGGATTTCAAAGATCCCGTCGTTTACGGATGGTGGCTTTCACAGACCTATCATTTCGTCTGTCACTCGACTTCACTTCTTGGTTTCGCTTTACCATTTCTCAGAGACGAAAATCTGAAGACTATTTTTGAGCATCATCTGGGAGAAGAATCCCGGCATGATCTTCTCGCACGGAAAGACATCGAAAGACTGGGTCTGAAAATTTCTCCTCCCTCTCCCATGACGGAAGCATTTTACCAGGCACAGTACTACCGGATTCAGTTTGAAGGAGGGCACTCCCTTCTGGGGTACATCCTTTTTCTCGAAAATCTTGCAGTCACCTGGGGAAAAGAGCTTCATCAGAACCTGAAAGATGTTCATCCCGAGAGCATGCTCTTTCTGCGGGTTCACGCGGAAGAAGATGTCACCCATCTAGCGCGCGCCATAACCCTCATCGAATCACTCAGTCCAAAAGAACAGGAAGTCATTTATTCCAATTTTCATTATTCACAGTCGCTCTATGGGAGCCTGATTGATCAAGGAAAGTTTATTAAGTTACGGATAGCTGCCTGAAAAACCTTCCATTGTTATGAGCTTCTTAATAAAACTCTTAGGTTGGGTCAAGATTTTACGCCATATTAGAGTTGAAACCTTAAGCAAAATTTAAATGTCGGTATATAATCTGGAATGAAACTATCTTAAGTTGAGAACGGAAACCAAGGAAGCTGGTGGATAAAGTAGTTATTATTGAGGATGAAAAAGATGTCGGAGAGATGCTGAAGTATCTGCTCGAAAAAAATGCTTTCAACGTAGATTTTTATCAATCTGCGGAAGATTTTTTTCTCGCTAAAAAGTTTTACTCCACCTGCGTTTACATCATTGATTCCAATCTCCCGGGGATTCAGGGCGGAGATGTCATCCGCACGATTCGCTCAAAAGACAAACTCTCCCCCGTCTTCATTATTTCCGGAAACACTGAGGGCCAGGACATTTCACTTGGTCTTGCTTCCGGTGCAGATGATTATCTTTCGAAACCGTTTAATACCGAGCACCTTCTCCAGAAAGTAAGAAACTCAGTTCATAAGACCAATATGATTCTCGATAACATGATGAACGTCGGGATTAAGCTTATCCCTGAGGCCAACTCCGTTCTTCATGACGGGGTGACTGTGAACCTGACGTCCCGGGAGTTTACCATTGTCCAGCAGCTCCTGAAGGTCCCGGGAAAGATTATTACCAGAGAAGAGCTGGTGGGGGATTTCGACGATAGTGAGGTAACTGTCAGGACAATTGACGTCCATGTCTCCTCTCTCAGGAAAAAACTCGAGAAAATCCGCCTTGTCATCGATACCGTCCGCGGTAAGGGCTATAAAATACAGCCTTAAACCACTGAAATGTCATCCCTGTAAAAACGCCACTTTGGTAGACGGCCGGCACCTTTCATTGCTAGAAACCTCCTCATCATACTCACGGAGGTTTCATGAAAGCTCTCTTCGCACTGACACTCACAGTTTTCTCTGTCTCGGCGTTTGCCTTTCCGGTGGCCCCGCACGACGCCCTCAAAGTAAATTTTAAAAGCAAGACTCTCGCTTCTTCAGAATATGACTTCGAAGGGATCGTTAAACTTTCGAACTGTTCAGGATCTCTGGTTCAGCTCGCGGGCCAGCCCGATACCGCCAAAGGAATCGTGATGACGAACGGTCACTGTATTCAGAAGCCAGGTGGATACCTGAATCCGGGCGAAGTCTGGACAAACCGTCCGATCAACCGCGCGATGAAAATTTTTGACAAGAACATGAAACTCTCGCCGATCAACGCGACAAAAATCCTCTACGCAACGATGACGAATACTGACGTGGCTTTCTATGAGCTCGCAGAAACGTATAAAGACATCGAAACAAAATTCAAAGTTCGCCCTTATCAACTCGATATGGATCGTCCGGCCACCGGCACATCCATTGAACTCATCTCCGGCTACTGGGACCGCGGCTGGAAATGTGACATCGACGGATTTGTTTTCAAGATGAGAGAAGGAAACTGGACGTTCACGGATTCTATCCGTTACACAGCGACCTGCGATACCATGGG
>JAYVHR010000442.1:0-3548 GCA_043771075.1 Bacteriovoracaceae bacterium | reverse complement strand
GGTGAGAGTTTCTCTTCCTAATCGCAAACTGAATCATAATCATCTCGGCGGAATTCATGCCTGCGCCATGGCCACAGTTGGTGAATACTGTGCGGGACTATCCCTTCTCTCTTCGTTCGGGATCAGTAAGTATCGTCTCATTATGTCGGATCTTTCCGTCACCTATACCTGGCAGGGTCGCACAGACCTTGAAGGAATCTGTTCACCAAGAGTCATCGATAAAGATGCTGTGAAAGCAGCACTCGATGAGGGCAAAACCTACACGCAGAGTTTTGAAACAGTGATTCAGGAAGAAAAAACAGGGAAAGAAGTCGCACGGGTGAAAACAACATGGCAGTTGAAGCCATGGGGTTCCGTGAAGACTAAGGCGTAAAAAGAATTCTCGTCAGCCAGGCGAACGTATAGGCCAGAGTGAGAGTGTAGGCCACCATGAACAGGGGCCACTTAAGACTGTTGGTTTCTCTTCTCATGACTGCGAATGTTGAAAAGCACTGAGGCGCATAGACAAACCAGATGAGGAGGGCCAGCAGACTTCCGATGCCGAATTCTCTCACCAGAGTCGCGGCCAGCTGATCTTCAAAACCTGCCGAGCCTTCATTCACTGATAAAACCAGACTCATGGCACTTACCACAACTTCTCTTGCAGCTATGCTGGGAATAAGGGCCGTTGTCATTCTCCAGTCAAAACCAAGAGGACGGAAGACGGGCTCAAAAAATCTTCCCATGTCAGCAGCATATGATTCTTCAATGACTGTCTCTCCATTACGCTGGGGGAAAGTCACCAGAAACCAGATGATGATACTCACAAGAAGAATGACGCCGCCGGCACGAGTGAGAAATATTTTCGCTTTATTCATCATGACGACTGCCAGGTTCCGGAACTTAGGAATCCGGTAAGGAGGAAGCTCCATGAGAAGCATGGAAGGAGATGAATACGGAAGGGTTTTCTTGAAAATAAGGGAGACTATAATCGCGGAAACAAATCCCAACATATAAAGACCGAAGAGTACGAGTCCAGGCATACGAAGCCAGGTAATTCCCCAGACTGCAGTATCGGGAATGATAGCAGCAATGAGAATCGCGTAAACCGGAAGTCTCGCTGAACAGGTGGTAAGTGGAATGACAAGGATTGTGATGAGACGTTCACGATGGTTATCAATCACGCGTGTGGAAAGGATTCCGGGGATCGCACAAGCGTGTGAGGACAAAAGTGGAATCACCGCTTTTCCGGGAAGGCCGATCTTCCTCATGAAAGAATCCATCATGAAGGCTGCCCGTCCGAGATAACCGAGATCTTCCAGAAATTGGATAAAAAGAAAGAGTAAGACAATCTGCGGAAGGAAAACAATAACGCCGCCCACTCCATTGATGACACCATCAACGATAAGACTGCGGATGAGTTTATTATCAATGTGAGTGCTCGCACTCTCACCGAGAAACGAGAAGAATAACTCGATCAGTTCCTGAATCGGGGCCGACCAGCTGAAGAGAACCTGGAAAACAAAAATGAGTAGGACTGAGAGAATCAACAGTCCCCACACCGGATGGAGGACCCAGTGATCAATTTTTTCACTGAAACTATCGTGGGCCAGCGGCGTGATAGTAGAATCTTTGAGAAGCTGATCAATTTTTTTGAAGATCCCGTTTACATATGCCGGTGAACGAAAAATTTTCTGATGGCTTGCCGGAAGCTCAATCCGTGGAAGTGTGTCTCTCTGATGAGACTTCATCGCTTCGATCAGGTCTTTCACACCTTTACCGGTGGCCGCACTGGTGGAAACGATTTCAGCTTTTAATTCTTTTTTCAATTTACTCAGATCAAGTGATAGCCCGCGTTTCTCAGATTCATCAACGAGATTGAGACAAATAAGAAGGGGATATCCAAGATCACGAAGCTGGAACGCCAGATAGAGAGACTTATCCAGATTGGTGGCATCAAGAACGAGTACAAAAAGATCAGCAGATTTTTCTTTTTCTTTCTGAAGGAGAAAATCTTTCGTCACTTTTTCATCGAGAGTTGTGGCGTCGAGAGAATAAATTCCGGGAAGATCCAGGACTTCAAAAATCTGCTTCCCGTTTTCGACGATCCATCCGGTTTTTTTCTCAACCGTCACACCGGGGAAGTTTGCGACCCGCTGGTGGCTGCCGGTGAGTTTGTTGAAAAGGGCCGTTTTACCGACGTTCGGCATTCCCACCAGGGCAATTCTCATGGAAGGACCTCAACTCTGACCAGAGCGGCCTCTTCTTTGGAAAGAGCCACCATGCGGCCTCTTACCTCAATGAGAAAAGGCTCCTTGAACAGGGGGGCTTTTTTAAGAATTCTGATAGTTTCGCCGTCAAAAAATCCCAGATGCATAAGCCGGGACTCAAGGTCAGACAGATCCCTTTCCTCCGTCACATGGAAGGAACGAACCACCAGCTTCTGGTTCAGGGGGGCAAGGTCAATCGTCATAGGTGTTTGATATACCAAACTCCGCGGTTTCTGCCTAGTATTTTTACCCGGGTGCCTACCCTCTTTTCGCCAACTGTGGGATACGTAGCAAAATATTTTCAGGAGCTTCCATGAAATTCTTATTTCCGGCGTTCTTTCTCCTTACACTCGCCTCAACGGCCTGTGCTTACACGAAGGGAAAAACCTACAAGCTGACTATCCTTCACACAAATGATCATCACGGGCATTTCTGGGCGAATAAAGATGGTGAATACGGACTCGCTGCCCGCGCAACACTCATCAACGAAATTCGCGATCAAATTAAAAAAGACGGCGGACATGTTCTTCTTATTGATGCCGGTGACGTGAACACAGGTGTCCCGCAATCAGACATGCAGGAAGCTGAGCCGGACTTCCGCGGTATGGCCGAACTTCAGTATGATGTGATGGCCCTTGGTAACCATGAGTTCGACAATACTGTTGCTACTATTTTCAAGCAGAGACAATGGGCAGGTTTCCCGTTCATCTCAGCTAACATCTATTACAAGAACACCAGCCGCCGGGTTTTCCCTTCTCACATCACGAAGCAACTCGATGATTTGAAAGTAACAATCTTCGGTCTGACGACAGAAGATACTCCGATCAAATCGAAATCAGAAAATTCTAAGCACCTTCGTTTCGTTCCGGTTGTTGAAGAAGCAGTCAAAATTGTACCGGGTCTCAGGAAAGAAACAGATGTCCTGATCGGTCTTACGCACGCTGGCCACTATGCCAATGAAGAACGCGGATCAAATGCTCCCGGTGACGTGGCGATTGCCCGCGCTGTTCCGGGAATTGATCTCATCGTTGGTGGGCATACTCAAATTCCACTTTTCACACCGGACATACAGAACGGCACCATCATTGTTCAGGCACAGGACTGGGGAAAATATCTCGGGCGTGTTGATCTCGAAGTGACAGACGGGAAAGTATCCCTCAAAGAATACAAGCTCATTCCCATTAACCTGAAAGGTTCACCGGTTAAGATTGCTGCTGATACAAATATGGAGCAACTCCTGAAGCCATTCAAACAGAAAGGTGATGAAGCCTTGAAGCTTGAAGTTGGTATGTCGGAAAT
>JAYVHR010000441.1:0-8397 GCA_043771075.1 Bacteriovoracaceae bacterium | reverse complement strand
CTGGTGGAAGTTTCCTATGCTATGAAAAAGAATTTAGCGGATGTCGTTATCGATATGATCGGATAGTTTTTTTCATGGCGCTGGCCGTTTCAACGGCCTGATCTGTTCCGATGTCTTCAAGGGCAGCGGCAACGTTCAATCGTTCTTGTTCGCTCTTACTTTGTGCGAGCTTAAACTTTCCGAAGATTTCACTTATTTCAACTTCTATTCCCACGATGCCATCCAGGAGTTTCTGATGTTCATTGATATTCTTTTCGATATCGAAATGGGGATCCTGTCTGGCGGCTAGCTTGAGAATCGCCTTTTTCAAGAAGGCTTGATCTTCCCGGATTCTGACCTCGCCCCGAACCTGGACTGAAATGTAGTTCCAGGTTGGGACATTCTTCTCTGATCCGTAGAAATCCGGCGAAATATAATGATGTGGACCATGAAAGATGAAAAGGGCACATATCCCATTAATCGCCTTCCAGGCGGGATTGGCTTTCGCCATATGACCAATGAGCACAGACCCCTCGAGAATCAGCGGGAGATGAAAACTTTGTGGGATATTGTTTTCAGCGTAGATCACTGTCGCAAATGGATATTTCCGGATCGTGAGTTCATTTTCCGCAGGATCACTTTGAATGGCGTAGGGTGAAGAATACATCGGATCAGCAGGAAATGGAGCCAACCATGCTCATCGCTTCTTCTCTCGGGAGAAGTTCAAGCTTGTAGCTTCTGACTTCACCATTAATGATGAGTGAATTATAAACGTCAGGCTGTAGAGCATCGGGAGCGAGCTTGCAGGCCTCTGTCTTCGAGTAGACTGAATCAAGATCAAAACCATTCTTCGTATTGATGGTGACATCCGTGTGCGAGTAACCACGGTCGTTCTTGATGTAGTAGGTGAGGATTCGTTTATCACCAGCGTGAGCGATGATGAGGATACCTTCACCAAGAGCAAGGGGATCAGTTGTCTTTGTGATTTTAAAATATTTCACTAGGTCGTTCTTGTTGGCACCCACTGTCTCCAGTTCCGGATTACACGAGACCAGGAGGATGAGCGCCGACAGGAAGAATAATTTCATTAGAACGTCTGGGTTGAGTCAGTGGCTACTTCAATATCCATTCCCCAGCATGTGGAAGTAGTGGCCGACCATGCACTACATGGATAACTACTGCAGCCCTGGTTAGATTGAACGTCGAAGACTGAAAGAACAATTCCATCCGGATATGACTGAGCAAATCCGCTGAAATCAACAGCAGGTGAGCAAGACTGAATTCCTGTGACGAGATAGTATGTTTTCAGAGGACCGACGAGTGTCCCGCCCTGAACTCCATAAACTCCCACTGAATAACTGAGTTCTGTGTAGCCGTAAGCAGTTCCACTTCCAGAGCCTGTTCTACGTCCATAACACCAAACTTCTCCTGCGCTAGGGACGCGCTGAGGTCTTGGCATAAAGCGGACTTTTAAAAGTCCGTCACTCTCAAGAAATGTCTTCGACGAATTTATATCGGTGAGAAAGTAACTGATGTTGTTTGAATATCCAGAGAGACCAGCGAGGTCAGGCCGGTAAGCCTTCTGGAACGCCATATGGATCGTCCCTTTTCTGGTTGTATAGTTCGGACCTGTTGCCTGATTCTGAGGTGCCTGGCAGTTCACAGTACTCGGAGCTGTCGGCTTTCCGGTAGCGTTGTATCTGGCCGACCAGTTCGTATTACTGTCTGCGATACCTGAATAGTTTCCACCGCTGGTTCCGCCGGAAGTTGTTCCCGTTGTCGTGCCTGAAGTAGTGCCCGACGTTGTCGTACCAGTAGTGCTTCCCTGACAGCCGTAAGCATATGGATTGCTCGCACAGATAAGTGGGTTTGAACTACTGTCATCTTTCTTACTCGTGGAGGAGGATTTGGAACAACTCCAAAGCACTAAGCTTGAAAGAACAATGGCAAAAGTTGTGTGTTTCATAGGCATACCTTTAGCGGGAAAATTTCCCTTACTCTTCTGACTCCTTGGTCTTTTCGGAATTAAGGGCCAAAACTTGATAAGGTGGAGTGGTTTCCGGGCAAACCCTTGAAATAACATGGTGCGGTGACAGTATTTAACAGATTTGGGTACTTGGCTTCAATCGGCCCGGGACTTTAAAATGGAGGTCTATGAAAAGAACAGAATTCTTCCAGCTGGTCCAACCCCTGACTGAAAAATTGTACAGCATGGCCTACGCCCTTGTTCCGGATGATCTCCAGGCCGAACAACTGGTGATTGATTCCATGAACGCGTTCTTACTGAAAGAGAAGAAAACCGTTCTCAATAAAACGGTTGATCTCGAAAGCAAAAAGAATGTTCAGTTACTCCGTCGCACATATTACAAGTCACTCCTTCGCTCCATGTGCGATATCGGGGTGAGAAGAAGTAATCAGATGGGTGAAGCAAGTCTGGCAGTAGCTGCGGAAGATTTCCGCGCCTTCTTCGCCCTTGATGCAAAAGTCCGTTTCGTCATGAAGCTGCGCTTTGAAAATCAATTTACCGTCGAAGAAATCGAAGAAATTGCCCAGCTGCCGAAATACGAAGTCATTGAAAAACTCCATAACGGTCGCTTTCTCCTTCTCAATGATCTGAACAGCGGAGTTCATCCATGATGGAACAAAATCTCTACACAAAAAAGATCATCCCATATCTTGATGGCTCACTCTCTGCTCCGGAAAAAGCTGAGTTCGAAGCCTATGTTCACACTCACCCTGAGTTTGAGACACAGATCAGGACTAAAGAAGAAGAGCTGTCTCTTGTCCGTTCAATGATTCCCACTCCAATCATAGCGCGTGATGCACTCGATACGCTCGAGAATGAAATCCGTGAATCAGTCCTGAATCTCCTGAGAGAAGAGCCGAGAAATTTCTGGGGAAAAATGAAAGATGCCTGGGAAGAGTGGCTTAGCCGTTAATCACGAGACTGAAGAAAATCGAGAACTCGCCGTTTTTCTCCCATAAGGCCTGTGGAGGATTATGAAGAGTATCCATATCTTTTAGAACTTCCACGAAAAAATCCTGAAGCTGATCGACATTACTCCAGCGAACCATCTTGATCTGAGTGATGTTTCCTTTCCCATCGTATGTCAGACGTCCGGTCATCGTTTGTTTTGTTTCCGTCAGCGGAAAATTCTTATGCGGATTCTCACGCTGAAACTTATCCAGATGCTTGTAGAAGCTATTGATGTAACCGATAGCTGTTCTTCTCTGGAATCCGTAGAACATGAGTTCATACTTATTGAGTTCATCCGGATTCACACCTTCAGGGACTTCAAGATTCACCAGGATATCACTATTCGACAGAGTGGCAGCTCGGGGATCACCGGATAAAGTGGCGGCATTTTCTGACTGAGCAAATTGATGAATCTGATTACCCTTGAGACTGATTGCTGACAATGTCTTGGTCATTTCAGCTGCTTTGGCGACTTCCGGTCTTGTTCCGGGTCTCACAGCTTTCTTGGCAACGACCGGGCGGTTATCCTGGAGGTCTTTCAGCGACATTGGCGTTTTCGGTAGAGCGGACTGAGGACGTTGCGCAGTCTGAGCTCGCTGAGAGGGAGTGGCCGAAGGTCTGAACATATCCGGAGAAATAGTTTTTACTTCACCGGGAGACTTCGCCACATAGACAGTGTCATGACGTTTACTTTCACGGGAACCGATCGTTCTGATATCGCGGATACGAAGAGGACTAGGATTATTTTTGCGTTCACGGTCACGCTTACTCTGAGAATTCTGTGATCTGTTTCCGGCCGACAATTGATCGAAATTCTTCGTTCCAAAGAACAGTGCGTGAATCGCCATCACGGTGAAAAAAATCACCGGGAAATTGATGCGTAATTTTAGTTCAATTCCACGATCCGACATCCGTCGGACTCCTTTGTCTTCAACAGTCTATCTAGCTAAAACTTAAGTCGCAATCTTCTATCAAGTTCACATCAATCCGTCAGGTTGAGAGATTCGATCGGATAAATTTTCCCAACTTGACTCGTCTCTCGGAAAAAAGAGACAATAACTCTGATTTAAAGGCCAATTAAGCCTTCGGAAAAACAATAAGGACGTTGTTCACCATGAAAAAATTACTGACTATCAAGCCGGCCGGCATTTTCATTTTCGCTGGTCTTTCTCTGGCCATGATTCTCGGATCCTTCTGGCACTATCAATCGAATCAATCACAACTCGGAAAACTCTCGGTTTTAAACCAGGGTTTGAGCACTTGTTTTAACCGTGTCTCACAAACGTTCACGGCGATGATGATTTCTGATCTCCAGTCACCTTATGTGAAAGCTGATTTCACAAAACTCTCTGATGAATGTCTCGCTGAAGCGGCGACTGGTTCGAAGATGTTGAAAAGTTCAATGGGCAAGGCCTATGAGAATCTCAATCAGCTTATTTCTGAAACTCACTGGTTCCATGAAAAAATCAGCCGTCTCAAGAATCAAAAAGATGTCTCGTCACTTCTCGCTCCGGTTTCTGACCGCTACAGCAGAATGGAAAATTATCGCCAGACTCTTTCTGATGAAATTGATTCCACATCAACACTCATCCGTAATGTTCAGAGAAACGATGAATTCCTGATGGGCATGGGTCTCATCATGTTCGTGATTGCTCTTTCTCTTCTCTCGCTTCAGGAATACCAGCGCTATGAAATGAAACGTTCTATCGAGCGCGAGGCCCTGAATTATCTGACCGCAGGTCAGGCGAATGTCGGTGCGTTTGTTGACCGACTAGTAGACAGCGCGCTTATGAATCAGGGAATGCCGGTCACTGCGCAAATCTTCCGTGACTATCACGGAGATATCCTCGAAAGAATGGCCGTCAGAATTTCAACCGATGCTCCCCAGGTGTCAGAAGCTGAAACGGAAGAAACAGAAGCTTTCAATACTCCGGTCCCAACAGAAATCGCGATGATCGATACCCGCGATAAAACTTCCCTCAAAGAAGCTCTCGTCACTCTTCAGAATCTTCACTCAAAAGAGAATATTCACATTGCTGAGCTAAGAGATGTTCAGCTTCTCGTCAATGGCGAAGGCTTTGAGCACATGATGAATGCAGCGGTAAACGCTCTTCTTACTCATCGTAATGATGATAAGAAAATCATGATCGGCTCGCAGATTCATTCTGACCGCGTGATTCTGAACTTCTTCCTCGGAGGATGCGTTTTCTCTGTCACTGAACTTGAATACGCTGCCAATCCGGAAATCATCGCGGAAGGCCTTGACATGAACCTTCAGATTTTAAAAGAAATGGTTGTTCTGGCGAATGCCCAGTGGTTCATTGAGAATAAAGTTGATCGTCACGGGAAAATTACCGGCATGAATATTCGCCTGATCATGGATCGCGCGATGAAAGAGAACAGATCAAAAAATCTTGTCTCCGTCATGAAGGGTAAGAAGAAAGACTTAGCTAAGACATTGTCTCACTAATTTAAAGGCTCGCTTCGGCGGGCCCTTTTTTTTGATTAGAAATTCAGAATGAATGTGACGGGGCCGTCGTTCACCAGCTGAACTTTCATGAAGGCCCCGAAAGTTCCTTCTTTCACCACTGCTCCATGAGCACGCAGATCACGATTAAATAGAGCATATTTAAGACGCGCTTCCTGAGGAATCATTGATCTCTCAAAGGATGGACGATGTCCGCCTGAGCCGTCCCAACTGAGTGTGAACTGAGAGACGGAGAGGATTTCGCCTTTCACCTGCTCGATATTGAGATTCATCTTTCCGGATTCATCATCAAAAATTCTGAGCTTCGTGATCTTGTCGACGGCCTTGGTGATGCAGGATTCGTCATCATCCATTTCAAAGCACACGAGTAAGAGAAGACCCTGACCGATGGCGCCGATGACTTCGTTGTCGACAGTGACTGTGGCTTCCTGGACTCTCTGAACTACGATTCTCATGATTGTTTTTTGGTTGTGACCTGAAGTCTCATGGCATTCCGGATTGAGTTCTGGACGGAATTGAGAAGCTCTTCGTACTGAGTCTTCATGCTGGCAGAGTTTTCGATGATTTCAGAAAGATCACGCGCAAACGGAACGTGCACGGCCTTGAGAAGTTTAGAAATCGGAACGTCTTTAGCGTGTGAGAGAAGATAATGAATGAAGAGAACAAGTGATTCATCAGCGTACATGCGGACAACTACGCGGCCGTGGGAAACAAGTTCAATGGAATGGATTTTCACTTCGCCATCATGAGTAGTGCGGATCTCTGCAACTGAAAGCGGAAGATGGAGATCAGAAGGTGTTGTTCCTTCAACAAACTCAATATAAACGTCTTCGTTCTGAGGCATGAGCGGACGGGTAGCCTTCTGAAGAAGTTGCGCCTGAATGACAGGATTGGCCCAGCTGATCCTAGGCCCCATGCGGCTGTCATCCATTTTCCATACAAGATTCTGCAATCGGCTCTCAAACGAAGAAAGGCGCGAGAGAATTTCGCAGGCATAGCGCGGGAAAAGATCGCGGGTAATTTGATCAATGTGATTATAAGAACGGATGAGATGAGCAGGTGTTGTTTCAAGAAGTTTTTCTTCATTCAGTTCAAGAACGTCAAAGCCTGCTTCCAGATGCTGGGGAAGGGATTCCGTCTGCGTGAGGAATTTCGGCACGAAGAACTTGGAAAGGGATCCTTTCACCAGCGAGTGACCGCCGGAGAAAGTGAGATGTGCGACCTGTTGTCCGACAGTCGTCGAGAAATAGTTCCGGAGAATATTCGGATTAAGGCCCGGAATTTTAGGCTGAAGCTGGAAATAAGAACAAAGTGTCTGACCATATTCAGAGTAAATCGATCTCAGTGTCGACATCGGATGAAGCTCGAGGTTCACAGCTCCCTTCCTGAAATCAACTACGAGAAAGTATGAGAGATCTTTTTCGAGTCCCAGGTTCATTGTGTTGTCACGGGAACTCTTCTCATTCACATCCAGAACGCGGATATCGAAAAGTGTATCCATGGGAACACAGTTATCGAGAAGGCCCTTGAAGTACGCCGGATGAGTAATCTGGTTGGAGTCTTCGTTCGTGGAATGGATGAGCATTCCGTTAACAACGGCTTCCTGGAAGAATTCAACCCGGAAAGTATCAGGGAAATCGAGTTGCGCCATCGGCGGAATTTCTGTGAGGTGAGAAAGATAGAATGAGCGAAGGTGCTCAGTTAAAGGGGCCAGGTCTCTCATGCTGTCGAGATCAGCTGAAATGCGGAAATAAGAGCAGATCTGGCGCTCGCCGATATGCTCACGGGTTTTCCGGAAAACGTAGATGTATGTGCCGAGCTCACCTTTGCCTTTTACGTTTTCAAGGTCAAAGATCGCTTCCGTCTTAAGTTCCTTCAGGATCGGCTCAAGTCTTTCGCGGAGTGAAGGGACGAAAAGTTTCTTTGATGAAAGCACGAACATATAACCATTCGGCTTAAGGAACTCCACCTGCTCCTGAATCTTCGCCATGAGGAAGTGCTGCGGATTATTTTTCGGGAACTGGCAGAGATTGAGAACTACGCGGTCATAGGTCGACGTATAGAAAGGATTGCTCTCATCGAGGAAGAAGCTTTCTTTTTGAGTAGAACCTTTTCTGTTCCGGTAGTGACTGCCCATGATCCGGCAGATGTACTCGATTGGTTTTTCACCCTGGTTGTGGGCCTTGTTGACGAGGAATGTGAGGAACTGAAGTTCGTTACAGATTTTCGTGAATGTGCCGGAAACAAATTCTCTGCCCTTGAAGTCCGGACAAAGCATTTCATCCCAACGAAAGTGAGCGTTGTTCTCCTGGGCCAGCCAGTGAGACAGAGCGAGAGATTCAAGGTAATCGCCGTAGTATTTACAGCTGATGATATGTTCCTGCTCGAGCATTCCGCCCGGGAGGGTTTTTCCTTCCACTGCTTCCACCCAATACGGGAAGTTGATCTGGAGGGAGTTCATGAAAAGACCGAATGAAAGATGCGAGAGAGCGTGGGAGTAAACTTTGCTCTGGTCCTGAGACACCTGAGTTTTCCGGGAAACGTTCTTGATGATTTCCGTAATCGAGAGATCACGTGAAACAAACAGGAGTTCCTTCATCACATCTTTCATGTGCTCAGACGGGCGATACCAGCTGTAGAGATTGCTCTCGAGTGCACGAGACTTGAGTTCTGACTGCGAACCCTGCTTGAATATCTGCGACAGAAATCCTGTAGGGTAGAGGAGAGCTTTTTCAGTCAGCTCGATCCCGCACTTATCAAGGAGTGAAGAAATGAAACGGAGTTTCAGGAACGTGATCGTGGCCACACGTCCGGTGAAGGTGGAAACAAAGTCGCGAAGCTCAGGCTCTTCTTCGAGCTTATCAGACTGGATGAAGCTCCAGAATTTAGTCAGGTCATCCATCTTGTTAAAGTGGAGACCGAGGCTTTCCGCGTAGGAGAGAAACTCGTTATA
>JAYVHR010000440.1:0-2612 GCA_043771075.1 Bacteriovoracaceae bacterium | reverse complement strand
TTATCAAGGTGGATTCCAGGGTGGAATGTTCCAAGGCGGATTCCAAGGCGGCGGGTTCCAAGGTGGAGGCTTCGCTCAAGGCGGCGGATTCCAGGGTGGATTCCAAGGCGGCGGATTCCAGGGTGGATTTGCTCAGGGCGGAGGCTTCTCAGGCGGCGGATTCCAAGGTGGATTCCAGGGTGGATTCCAGGGTGGAGGCTTCGCTCAAGGCGGAGGATTCCAGGGTGGAGGCTTCGCTCAAGGCGGAGGATTCCAAGGCGGAGGATTCCAGGGTGGATTCGGCGGTGGCTTCCCAGGTGGAGCAGGCGGCTGGGGTTCAGGTGCAGGCACTGGTTACGGTTATCCAGGTGCTGGCGGTGGATACTTTGGTGGTGCAGGTGGTTTCGGTGGCAACATGGGAGCTCTCTCATCACAAACTTCTAACTACGATGCCATGCTACAGCAACGCGGCCTCGCGTATAACATGGGCCAGATGCAGAGTGGATCAATGGGCGGCTACGGAGCTGCTGGTTACAGCCCGATGAATATGGGTGGTCAACTTGGAGTAGGCGGACAGTTTGGATTCGGTGGCCAGATTGGCGGCGGATTCTACCAATAAATAAAAATACAGATCGAAATAAGAAAGGGACCTTACGGTCCCTTTTTTTTACATTTTCTTATTGTGAACGAGAGTCTTAATCTCGTGGCGGAAGATGACTTCAATCTTGTCATCAACAACCTTCTCAACGATACCCGGTCCAAATTTTAAATGATCAAGGATATCTCCCTGAACAAATTTTTGGTCCATAGCGTATGGAGTAGATTTCTTCTTGGTTGAAGACATCTTTTCCATCCAGAGATCAGAAACAGAAATGACCTTAGAAGGACTAAGTCCTGAGGCTTTTTTACGGGTCTTATTTTGCTTCGAAGAAATAGAAGCATCTTTGAAAGCTTGAATAGTTCCGCAAGTATTACATTTTACCTTTGCGATGTGCTTAACATCTTTCATCGCAACTATGGTGTGGCCAAGGTTCAGTTTACACTTTGTGCAATATGAGAGCACATCCTTGCCAACCGTTAACTGAGACATAGTTTTCCTTTTCGTTTATATTAGGGAAGCGAAGATTATGCCAAACTGAGCACACTCAGTCAAAGATAACCCCTATGAAGAAGACCGAAGAACTCCTCGATAAGGCCAATTCACTCCCTCAGTCACCCGGTTGCTACCTCATGAAGGACAAGAATGGTCGGGTGATCTACGTCGGTAAGGCGAAAAAACTTAAATCCCGCGTTGTGACCTACTTCAATCAGTCGGTCAAAGGCCTCAAGACCGAATTCATGGTGTCACACGTCCATGATTTTGAGTTCATTGTGACACGCTCAGACGCTGAATCATTTGTTCTCGAAAACAATCTCATCAAGGAACAGACTCCCAAATACAATTTCCGGCTTCGCGACGATAAATCCTATCCCTATGTTCAGGTAAACTGGAATGAAGAATTCCCCCGTCTGGAATATATCCGTCGTCCCAAAAAAGGGAAAGGGAAGGAACTCATGGGTCCTTATCCCACGGGTTCAAATATCTCGATGATCATGCGGATTCTGACGAAGTCGTTTGGTCTTCGCGACTGCACTCTCACTGAATTCAGGTCACGCAAAACTCCCTGCCTTCTTCATCAGATGAAGCAATGTTCCGCACCTTGTGTCGGTCTTCGGACGAAAGTTGAATATGAGGCCGACATTGGCATTGCGATCGGATTTTTCAAGGGTCCCAATAAGGCACGCCGGACGATTGCGAAGCTCCAGGAAAGAATGGGCGCCTATGCGGAAAACGAAGAATATGAAATGGCCGGAATTATCCGCGACAATGTTCAGCAGCTCGAAGAGTTTCTCGACCGGAGTTATGATCAGAAAGTGGAAAACCTTCAGTCAGATAAAAATATTGATGTATGGTCTTACTGGAACGGTAAGGACGAAGTGGATATTTCCATTTACATGATCCGCGCGGGACTTCTCCTTGGGCAGAAAAATTTCAATTTCGTGAAGTCGGAATTGATTGAAGAACTCGAGGATGAGATCCTCCAGAAAATTGTCCAGTACTATTCAGATCCCGAAGAAATGAATCCCGATATTCTCGTCCTGGATTTTGAAGAAGAAAAACTGGACGATGTGAAACCGGCCCTGCTGACTTTCGGTGAGATGAAAGTCGTGGGCCTTAACAAAAAATATTATCCGCTGATTGAAATGTGCCGGACACATGCAGAAGAAACTCAGCGGGTGAGAATTGCCAACGCTGATTCGGTTTACATGGGTCTCCATAAACTGAAAGACCTTCTTGGAATGAAAGAGCGTCCACGCACACTGGAGTGTTATGACGTCGCCATATGGCAGGGACAATCACCGACGGCCTCGCAGATTGTTTTTGAGGAAGGTAAAGCGAACAAGAGAAAGTACCGCTATTACCATCTTGAAACGCGGCCGGAGGGGAATAACGATTTTGCGATGATGAGAGAAGTGATTTCCCGAAGACTCGATAACGGTGATCTGCCCGATGTCCTCGTGATCGACGGCGGAATTGCCCAGGTAAATACCGTGTGTGCTGTCCTTCGTGAAATGAATGTTGAACTGCCGGT
>JAYVHR010000439.1:0-10128 GCA_043771075.1 Bacteriovoracaceae bacterium | reverse complement strand
AGATACATGGCACCAGTTGAGTGAGCATTGATGATAATTTTCTTGCCGCTGTTTTCTTTCTCAGCAATCTCCATCACAAAATTTACATCATCGATATGAAGAGCGATGTCATCAATGTGAGCAATACCCACTGGAAGTTTCTTAAGATTATCTTTGAGTTGTTCATTACGGAAATTTTCTTCGGCTAGTTTATCCTCGAGGGCCTTCTTCACTTTCTTGCCGTATTTATCGGCGAATTCTCCGAGGGGGCGCGAGTTCGCAATTGTTTCGCCGTATCCCTGGAAGTCGAGAATATAAACGGGACCGAAGCCTTTCTGGATCAAATCATAGGCCATCTCAACATTGAGCCGGCGATAGCCGGTAAAGCCGGGGAGAAGAACCAGTGGACGGTCAGAGGATATTCCCTCGAAGCGGGAAACGATTTGGCAGGCAGTTTTTTTAGTATCACAACCAACAGAACGATAATCCACCCGTGATTCCCAGAGAGAATCAAGTTCAGGAATATCGGTTTTGCCTAAATCTTCGCGGAGTTGTTCGTAAGATAGCGTTTGAAGGAGAGGAATCACCTTGTCCGGGGTTCTCAAATTTAATCTTTCTTCCGGAATGGCAAAGGCCGATGACGAAAGAAGGAGACCCAGGACAAGAGTGCGTTTCATAAAATCCTCTTAGAGATCAGCTGACACCTTAGCGATAAGTTCCGCTTCAGTGAGGCCTGTTCCGTTTGCATAAATTTCGATAATCGCTTTGTCTTCCTGAGTGAGTTCTTCGCCATCAACTGATTTCTGAACGGCTACTTTGAGAGCTTCTTTGGCAGCGTCAGAACCGATGTTGATATAAGCTTCGCCGTTATCAGCAAAAACCACGAGACCTGCGATGAATCCCCACTGAACTGAAGTTGTCGTCGTTGTAAGAAGACCACCGAGGGCCAAGTATTTATCGTGAAGGCCCGCGAGAAATGATGCCGCGGCAAATGATTGCGATGTTGAAATAGCGATAACGAGTGCCATAATAAGTTTTTTCATAGGAAACTCCTGTTCAAAGTAATGAAGGCCAATTCATAACATTGCCCTGCATTAAAAAACAGTGAGTGTGTAAAAAGAACAAAGGAACTCATGGGAGAATCCTTGTGATTTCAGTTAGTTCAAGAATAATTGCCGATGTGTTTTGAAGTAGTGGTCTGACCTTTTGGAGATCGATCCCGCGAGACCTGACGGCGTGATCCAGAGTGAGAGTCTCCTGGTTGATCCGGTCAATCACACCCACGTAATCATATTTTTTATCATAGAAAGGGTAGTCCAGCCGCTTTAGCGAATTGAGTACGAAAAGTGAGTTGAGTCCAGTGTTGGGATCATAGGCCGTGATCCGGTGACCTTCCGGAATCACTTTCATGTCATGCACGAGAATCACGTGAGCATAGTCACTCGCGGGACGAAGTTTTCCTTTTTCACTCATTCCGATCACGAGAGGAATGTTAAGACCTTCATCCAGCATCGCCTTGAGGCGTGGAATGGTGACCTGATCAAGAATCTCGCGTTCAAGGATACTTTCTCTCATCTGGGCAATACGCCCTTTCTGAAGGCCCGCTTGGAGAGAACGGATAAATGTTTTCAGTTCTTCCTTGGGAATACTCGCGGTGAAGTCAGAGATATTTTTGTAACCGGCGATGACGGCATACTTTCCGTTAAAGAGTTCGCGGAGAATGAGAATTTTGTCGGCAGGGGACTTCGGCGAAACTTCCGGAACAAAGATAGCGCGTTCCAGAAGTGCTTTCTGAAGAAGTGCCAGCGCGTAACAGCTGCCGGCCTCACCTTTAAAGTCGAGTGAATTGTTAAGAGCAATAATACCGGCGGTTTTTAGTGTATTGAAATCCATCTTCAGTGGTTTTACGTTTTCAGACAGATCGATGTAGAGAAATGTCCTGACGATATTCTCATCCTTCCCGATATCAACTCCGTAATCGAGCCTCTGGGAAAGAATCCAGCGGTCAGATTTCGTGCGGATGAATCGGCCGACATTTTTTCCCTGGTAAGAGAGAGAAAGGTCTTCTCCGAAAATTAACGGTGAAAGTGGGACGTTTACTTTGGAAGGAGCTTCGCCACCCCAGGAAATTTTAATGACTGGTTTATTCTCTTCCAGAACAAGATCATGCTTGATGGATTTTGCCTTTGGAAGATCAGCACCTTCGAGGCGTATAAGTGGCATCGTAAGAACAATCTTCTGTTCCGGATTCTTAAAAAGATTCCGGACAGTGAACTGATTCACATCATTTTCATAGGTCAGTAGGTAACGGATTAGGGACTGGGTCTTTTTCATTTCACGCTCAGGGACATTCTGTTTATTCATTAACCAGAGAAGTTTCAGGTAAGACGACTGGCGCAGAATAATATTTCTCTCACCCAGCATGGAAATAAATGTATTTCTCCAACCGGCGGGAAAACTCGCTCCCACACCGTCAGCGATAAAGCGACGACCAAGTCTTTCACGTTCTGAAGCGGCATCCGGGTATTTGTTTTCTTCCGAAACGAGATCAAGCTTTTTCAGTTTGTTTCCGACTTTCCACGGGAAATTCTTGTTGTTAATTTTTTTTCCGGTAGCCACTTCCAGTGCGTGGGCCGCAAAATAAGAGCAATTCTTAGTTAAGAAGAGATAACTCTCTCCCACGTCCCGGTTCTGGTAATCCTGGATAAAATCCACTACGCGGTTTATTTCTTCCTGAGAGAGTTTCAAATCATAGACAGTAAGAGATCTGTTTTCGTTGATGGTTTTTCTTTTGCGGTAGTCATAGAAAGGAGAAAGATCAGCTTTTGCGGGATATTTCTTCCCGAGGCCCGCTCCGTGAATATATTTTTTGACAGCACTTTCACCGCGCGGAATATCGGCGACAAATTCAATGACCATATCGAGAAGTCCGCCGTCTTTATCCGGGGAAAGCTTCAGGGCAACGTGACCGAAAGATGATTCAGAAAGGCCTTTGGCCGGGCCCACGAAAATGAGAGAGACCTTCTGGGTGTTATCCAGTACGTCGGCCCTCCCGGAGAAGGGAAGAAAGCATACGAAGAGGAATGTCGTAAGACGCAGGAATAGGAACATAGTACGGAAAGGATTTGCAAACCTGATGCCGCAAAAGGGGCGCTGTTTAAGCGGGTTTCCCCAGCGGAGGCCGTCTAATTATTAGACAGCTGCTTCAGGAACTGGTGAATGATCCCGATCTTCCGGAAATAGACATAGGCCACAGTTCCTGAATGTCCGAGACGACTGACTCTGATGGGTTTTACTCCATGGGCCTCAGCAAGTGCTAGCTGGGTTTTGGTCGGAACAATGGAATCTTTATTTGAGGTGAAAGCGAGAACATTTCCCGGACGCGCGAGCTTCAGAAGATCAGTCGCAATATGATCATCGAGGAAGTTCTGATAATCCTGAAGTGTACGGAAGGTCCCGCCAGCGAGCCTTGATTCGCGGGTTTTCTTTACGTGGTCGAGAGCTGAATAAGTAAGGACTTCGGCCAGTGATCCGCCGGCGACAGTTGTGACGAGAGAATCCACCACCGCAAAATTTTTCCATTCAGGATTTACTGCCAAAGAATGAACGAGACTGGCATAAATTCCACCGAGGCTCGCTCCCACGATTGCTGTTGGTGCAGTTTCCTTTTCAAAAAAACCGGACAGGGCGTTCATTGTATCAATTGTCGCTCGTTCGTGACCGTCAAAATCTTCCGGAGCAATCACAAATTGAGGATAGTCGACGACTTTGACTAAATGGCCGCGACTACAAAGTTCTTTCGCGAGATTTCTGTCAGCGCGATTCTCACCACCAGTCGGAGGAAGAATAACCACCTGACGAATGCCGGGAGTTCGCGGCGAATAGAGTCTGATTTTGACTTTGCCAGACTCTGATAATTCTCCGGAGCATGTCCCGGCGAAAGTGAATGAGGAGAAGACCAGAGTCAGGAGGATAAAATAGTTCATGAGGCTTTTTAGAACATCTACAGTGGGAAAGCGAGAGGGAGTGTAAAGAAGAGGGTTCTACAAGTGGTTAACAGGAAGGTCGGCCAGAAGATCGGGAAGCTCGCTCGTGAGCATGGGGATGCCCATGGCGTGAACGGGAGCGGCGGCCTTGTCGATTTGTACAAAAAACCAGAAACCCACAAGGTGATAATTCATCATTTTGAAGATGAGGGCCTTGGGGCTTTTTAATCTGAGCGCATGAGCTTCCTGTATCCGCTGGGGACAAAAATAGGCAAATCGGAAAATTGATTCCACGAGGTGCCGGGTCATGGGATAAAATTCCGGATACGATTTCATTTCCCCCGCTATCCTCAATGAACACTTCACCACTTCTTCGGAGTTTCCTGACTGAATCGCCTCTTTCAGTTGATGCTGGAAACTCTGCCACGGAATCTCCGGACAGGTTCCGGGCGAAACTCTTCTCGATGAATCAAACTCAGGGGCCCGGTTCATGCTGACAAACTCTCTGTCAAACAGAGGAATGCCGTTCCTCTGGTAATATGCGGCACACATGTCCCAGAACCAGGCAGAAGGGATCATGAGAATTTCGAGGATGATGAGATAAATAAATCCGGTCTCGGATTTTCCATCGGAAAGTTTCTTGTAAAACGGACGGCGCTCGCTGTTGATACTGATGGACTCTGTGATGTGTTCAAGGAAATAGCGATGCGTTTTCACTTGGCACTTAATCTTGTTATGGCATGCTGACGACAAAGTTCAATTTCCTGAGAAGTGATTTCGCCTGCATGTCCCATAATAGCGGAAAGTTTCACCCCATGTTTACGGGCGAGGCGGTCAATTTCGCAGACACGATCATACTGAAGATCTCGCGAGATACTGAAACTCTCGAACCTTCCTTCCAGGGCCAGGATAGCTGTTTCAGCAAGACAGGCATAGACGGAACTTCCAGGAAGTCCAATAGTGTGAGAGATATTTACATCACCCGGTAATTCCACTTCACCACTTGCGATGACAAGAACATCCGGACGTTTCGCCGCATCTTCAAGACTGATATCAAAGGGACGGCTCACGTCACAGATCACGCAGCCGGGTTTGACTTTTTCGATATCCATTACCGATTCACCCTGAGCGGATGTCGATGTAATAATAAGATCACATTCAGCAGAGTATCTGTCAGCGGAGCTGGTACCGATCACTTCTACGTTTGGATTCTGCTCCTGGAGTTCTCTCACGAGTTCAAGAATTTTGTATGGTCTTGGAGCAGCGATAATAATTTTTTTCCATGAATTGGCGAGGACCTTGGCGCATACTTTACCGATACTTCCGGTAGCACCGATCACCATCGCCGTGCCCTGATAGATACCGTCTTTTTTTGTCACGAGCTGCATTTTTTCCACTGCAAAGCCCGCTGCCCAAAGAGTTGATGCGCTGGAGAGTGAATTCCCGGTTGTCACAGGAATCGGTGAGCGCTGGTTCACAGTCACTCCGGCGTCGCCCACAATTTTAGTATAAGCACCGAGACCCACAATCTTTGAACCTCGTTTCATCGCCATGTCACACATGCGGTTTAAGGCGTTGTACATTCGCTCTGGTTGCTGCTTCATCATGATTTTCGGGGTCATGAGAACCATGAAGAGATCGCCTTCGACTTCTTTTCCGGTCGAAGTGGATTTGATGCCGGTAATTTTGCCGTAGTGGTAGCCAGGGATTTTCGCTGCGAATTTCTCCACGTAAGGAGCAACCGGGGTATTTGCCAAAGGCTTCCAGGTGGGAGAAAGGAAAAACTGACTGGCGGCCAGCGGATGAACGATGAAAGAGAATTTCTCTATCGGATTAGCTTCTTCGGATTTCGGAGTATAAATTTCCGGGCGAAGTTTGAGCGCACCGATTGTATCCAGGATATCTTCCTGGTCCACGGAACTTTTTTCCAGATGGGCCATAAGCAGGGCCTCGAGTCCATTGAACCCAAGGTGCGGCATCCCGATATAATCCGGGAAGCAGCTATATACTTTGGCCACATTGGCCTCGTGCAGTTTTTTCCTTGAGTATGTATCAAGCTGGTCAATGATCACAATCTTTCCGGAAAGATCATGGAGCTTGATAAAATCCAGCTGAGTTTCGTTCACGACGAAAATATCCGCATCGAAAAAAGCTTTCATCGTCGGAAGTTGGGCAATCCGGGAATTGAAATCTCTTTCTTTCAGTTTTTCGAGGTTAAGTCTCTTCATGATCGGAAGCGCAGTCAGGAGGAAGTTTTTCAGATCTTCCGTACCCCTGATGACTTTCGGTGCACCCAGCGCCATGAAAGGGTCAGCGAAAAGCAGATTGGGATTGATTTCGTTGTACGCAGGAAGATAATCCCACTGAGTGATACCGGAGAAAAAAGAAATACTTTTACCCTTAAAGAGATAAGGCTCTTTCTGGGCAAGATTTTTAATGAAGAGTGGAAGAGCAGTAAATTTCACCCGGGATCCGTCAGCAATAGGAGTATCTCCCGCGGCCTTACGGAGTTCCTGAACCTGATGATGAATATGAACTTTGCCGTTTACCTTTACTTCTGTCGGAAATCCACCAAAAGCAAAGACGTCACATTGGTCCCGGTACTTTTTCACGAGCTCCAGAGCGAGTTTAAAATTAAAATCCACTCCGAGTCTCTTCACACGGAAATCATCACCGAACATGGAAATCTTCTGGTCGAAGTTTTCCGATGCGTGGCCCATGGCAATGGCAATAACTTCTTTCATGGGAAGAGTTCCTTCGCACGGGACATGACGGCCGGCAGATATTCTGCGACGAGGGGACACTTGAGTTGCGGGAAATCCTTTTTCAGATTGGCGGTGGAATATCGGGTGGCATTCTGGATATAAGCATCCATCTGAGAGGGGATTTTAAGCAGCGGAAATACTTTTTTCAGGATACTCGGCATCGGGATGCGCTGGACTCTGAGTTTGAGACCAAAGTACTTCGCAGTTTCTTCCATGATATTGGCGACGAATATTTTTTCATCGGGAACCAGGTGATAGGTACGGGTCATATGATGAGTTGGTTTGTTAATCATCTCCGTCATCCATTTCACCAGCACGTTCACCGGAAGGAAGGGAAGAGTCGCTCCCTGATGATACGGAACAGGAAGAACATTCAGGGGAATGCGCTTGGTGTATTTCGAGAGCTCCCGGAAAAAGCGGAAGAAGTAATAGGGCCCATCAATCTTATCCATTTCTCCGGTCACAGAATCACCGATGATGATTCCCGGACGGTAGATCCGGAGAGCAACGGTTGGCATCCGGGTATTTCTGACCAGGAGCTCGGCCTGCATTTTTGTCTGTGAGTAGAAATCCCGGAAAGGAATCCCCGGATCGAGATCTTCTTCCATAAAATCACCGTCGTGAATTCCGGAAACCGTGTAAGTGCTGACGTAATGAAAAATGTGAAGCTTCTTCATCCGCTGAAGAAGATAGAGAAGGTTCTGGGTTCCAACTACGTTCGCAACGTAGGCTTCCGTATGAGTCACTGAAAGATCATAGAGACCGGCAAGATGAATGACGGCCTCAATACTGTTCATGATAGTGTCAGCACCTGAGATCTCATCGAGAACATCATTATTTGTGAGATCGCCCGGGATAAAGTGAACGTTAGGTTCGCCTTTGAAGATTTCCTGCGCCTTATCGAGACTTTGCTTTCTGACGAGGCAATAGACTTCATTTCCTGATCTTGCCAGGGCCTTTGCCAGTCGTTTTCCGATGAACCCGGTTGAACCGGTAACCAGTATTTTCATGTGAGGAATGGAATTTCATCGAGGGAATAACCTTTCCCGACAATTTCATCTACTGGTGAGTAAACTTCCAGGCCCTGAGATCTGACTTTAATATTCAATTCCAGTGTTTTTTCCCAGTTTTCTCCGTCTCCGAAAAAAGAAAGGGGTTCATTGTTCAGTGATTTGATATTAAGTGAATCTGTTTCAAAGCTCACAACTTTCTTATCTTCATGAGGATATCCACCCGTCAGGAAAACGAGTGCTGTTCTCAAGAAATCGAAGCGGTTTGTGTGCGTGAAAATGGTGACGTTGAACTTTCCGTCGGTGTTGCAGGTTTCCGGTGCCACATACATGGAACCAGCAAGCTTCGGCTGGTTATTGATGAGAATCAGAGGAGAAATCACCGTATTTGACGGGAGAGGGAAATTCGGAGACTCCATGGTGACTTCATGAAGCTTAAACCGCGAAGTGAGAATCTGTTTTGCGAAAACGGCCTGGTAGGCATGCTTGCCACTGGCCTTCATGAAGGTCTGGAATAACTCATAATCCTTGCGATACTTATTCACCCGCTCGGCCACTTCACCGGCAATGCCGACTCCGCCATTACTCATGAGGAACTTTCCGTTCACATCAATGAGATCCACTTTCTTCGTACTCTGAGAATGGAATATATGAGCGAGTTTTTTCAAGGCCCCGTTAGTGCCGAGCTCATCCGCAAAATCGTTGGCCGTTCCACCCGGAAGAACCATCAGTTTTGTCTGGCTTCCCACAAGATGCTGAGCAATTGTATGACAGGTTCCATCGCCGCCGATGGAGAAGATAACTTCCACTTTATTATCGCGGTCGCGCTTAACCATCTCTACCATCTCTTCCATTGACTCCGGATTATTCATCTGAAGCTCGTGACGGAAGAAATATTTTTTCAACTCGTCAGTTGAAAAACTGTGTTTCGAGGCCGAAGCCTTCGGATTGAGATAGATGGAAATCTTGCACATAGAAAGACCCTTTGAGGGGATTGTAGGCCCTTTTACTGTTCAGCACCCGAAATAATGATTCTATTACAGGGGCCGTCAAAAACTTAGACGGTATATTTTACTCAATCAGAATAATTGAGGTGAGGAAAATTCAGATGGGGTTTAGAACTTAGGCCGCATGAGAAACATCATTTTTATTCTCGCCCTTCTGACCACTCAATCTGCCCTGGCCGAGGTCAAAGTCAGTTTCCGTGATGATATCACTCCCAGGAGTCTGCTTAAGCTCGAAGAGAACATCAAGAAAGCCGCTCTTAAGATTAAGGAAGGCGAAGAGAGAAAGGTTGTGATCGATCTGGAGTCGGGTGGGGGCAATCTTTATGCTGCTCTCTCATTTGTCAGGCGGATCAATGATATCTCTGCAACTAATAACGTCGTGATTGATACGAGAGTGCGTGGATCATGCGAATCTTCCTGCACAGTTTTGTTTACCGCCGGAAACCAGAGAAGGGCCGGTCGCGGGGCCCAGTTTGGCTTTCACTCACCGGCGATTGCTTCAAAAGTTCCGAGAGGGATGAACCGGATAACCATTCTGGAAAATGCCCGCAGAGTCTGGCTTGAGGCCATCAGTATTGTGGATCCGACTCTGGCGGGAACTCTGATAAATAGAAAAATGCTGATGGATGATGAGATGTTGTATCTATCCCGTAGTGAACTTGAAACCGGTTACGTCACAGATCGCGACTGAATTCCGAGTGAATCACTTTCTAACCCGCAGCAGCTCATAACATTTACTCCCTAAATTTCTCTCTTATTTTCTCAGTGAGAATTGCAAAAAAACCTATCCCTCGTGACAATAGAGGGACATGGAAACAACAATTAACGACATAAAGACCTTTGATGGTCTTAGACTCAAAACCACACTCTTAAACCGGAACGCAGATGCGTGGGTGATTGTCACTCATGGTGTAGGCGAACATCGGGGACGCCACAAGTATTGGCTGAGTGATGATTTTAAAAATTACAATATTGCTCTCTATGATCTTCGCGGTCATGGTGAATCCGAAGGCGAGCGCGGCAACGTAAAAGATTTTGATGATTACCTGAAAGACATCGACAGTGTGACTGATTACCTTGCTGCTGAACAAGGCATGAAGAAGTTTTATCTCTTCGGACATTCCATGGGAGGACTCATCACTGCCCGTTGGATTCAACTGAGAAAGAACCGCGCACTTTATCCGGTGAAGACCATTCTTTCGGCACCCGGAGCGGGAACTGTCGGCATTCTGGGAATTATTACCAGCTCTATTCCCGCACTCATATATAAAAAACTCGCAACTCTTCCGAGTATGCCCCTGGGAGGAATGCTCGACCTCACCAAGCTTTCGCATAATCCGCAGGTCTACAAGGACTACGTCAGTGATCCGAAAAATATCCT
>JAYVHR010000438.1:0-7192 GCA_043771075.1 Bacteriovoracaceae bacterium | reverse complement strand
AAGGGATTCACCCCTTACTGGCATCGTCCGATCGATTTCTGGGTGTGGAAAAATTATTACGACCAGCTTCTGGAAGTGTTTAAGATTTCCTACGAGTCGTTCGGGAATGTTTCCGTCATGCTTCTGGCGAAACTCAATTATCTGGTTCGCCATCTTCCGAAAGATCTCACGATGTATGAGTCAAACGTGCAGATCTGCCTCATCGAGCTTTACCGCGCAAAAGTCGTAAGTAAGTCGACTTTGTTTCAGCTCTTTGATCTGGATCTCGCCGCTCAGGCGCGCGAGCAGATTGTTCACAACATCGAAGTCCACATGGGAATTTTTATCTATGAGAATGATCTGGAAACGATCATGAAGAATACTCATGCTTTCGATTCATTCATGCTCTCAGTTGTTGGCCAGAGAATGCTCATGGACAAGCTTCGGGTGATTCCTGAGTGGGGCAATCAGGATGGCGGAAACTTCGTTGTGCCTGCATTTGAGTGCTGAAACCTAAGATTAAATCCCATTTCCGGGCACATCTTTCCATTAAATAAACGACATGAACTTTTCCTGAGGAGTGTTACGCTTTTGACAGGAGAACTGTTTATGAATTCACGTTTCTCGCTCTTACTAGGTCTTATTCTGACCATGGCTACAGGCGCGCGCGCTGAGTGGAACGATTGTCCCACTGCTACTGGTGGTCGTCAGTTAACCCAGTGGCGGGAAACTCTCGTCAGCAAAATTATTGAGAATAAATATGAAGAGGTAAGGGCAGCTCTTGATAACTGCTTCGGAACGAATGTTCCATCCTGTTATCAGGACATGAACTACTATGTCGATTCCCGGCGCTCTCCAAATTATGGAACAGGTGCCCCTTATTCACGGGAAGAACTTACGATCGATTACAGTGATCTTCCCGCGGAATTCCGTACGGGTGAAGGTCTCGTTCGCGTGCCTTCGAATATCGTGAAGCTCTCGCAAGAACGAGGCTGGAAAACTCTTGCTTACAAAACACGAAGCTCGGGAGGGTTTGATACTGCTCCCAATCTTTTTATGATGAACATTTCTACTCCGGAGAGAGAAGTTTTTCTTCAGACACAACCTCATCCGGACACGAACCCAGAAGCCACTGCTGATAATCCCGTTCCCAATCCTTCCAATGGAAATATCTCTGAGGGGATGAACACGCTGACAGTTATTACCGTGGATAAAACGAAGAACCCTCCTGTGGGTCAGATGCGGATCATGTCCCGGGTAGGTGATGAGGGCTATCGTTGGAATAATGATATTACGTTTGAGACCTGTACTTCCTGCCACACAACTCCACTTCGCCCGATCAGTCCTCTGGGCTGGAGAAATGTGAACGGAACTGAGCAACCGATGAGTGCAGCAGATTCTAGAACGACTGATGAGTTGAATGCCATTCTTGGTTCTTATGTGAGCTGGGGAAAAAGAAATTTCAACGGACGTGAAGTTCGCCTTGGGCCACCCTTGAACAGTCAACCGACAGGCTGGGCCCCGGAAAATTCTCCTACCAGACAGGAAGCATTCCTGCGTGAGTGTGCTACCAGTCAGACTTCTTTCAGTTACTCCGGATTCGGTAACTATAGAGCGAACCTGCAAATGAGTAATCCACCGCAGATTAATTATCAGCGCCTCGGTGAGGCGATGAACTGCTTCGAATGTCATAACGATAAAAACCGCGGGAAATTGCATGATGCGTATGCTGATGATGAGATTCAATTCAAGATCGCAGTCGACCGGACCATGCCCCATAATATTGAGCTCAATAAAGATGAGAGAATCGCACTCATTTCCTGTCTTCCCGCTGAGAAGTCTCAGCTTCGTGATACCTGGCTCAATTCCGGAGAATGGATGAAACAGAGTCCCTGCTTCGGAAGACAATTTGCGACGCCACCAAGATTACCATTAGGACAAACACCGGCAACTTCAGCTTCTCCCGCAAGGGGAGCCCGAACGAGTCAACAATAAACTGGAGTTTTAAATGAAAGCAAAGTTCCTTCTATTTGCTGCCTTTTTGAGTGTAGAGGCATGGGCCTATCTCCCCGAAGAAATCGTCACTCACAAGTGCCGCAAGGTATTAGAAAAGACTCTGAAAAAGAATGCTTCAAAAGACAATTGGGTTCGCACTGTTGATCCACAGAAAGACGTTCAAGCGTTCAGAAGCCCGACTGAAAATTTGGGAACGTGGGTGGAAATTCAGACTTTCGAAAATCCTTACCTCTTTGTTTTTTCCCCGGATAAATCTCACGTCTACAAGTTCAGCGGAAAAGATTGTTCAGTCCTCACGAGTACCGATACAAAAGCGATGAATTTCCTGAACTACAAAGGTGACGGTTTCACAGACCTGAAGCTTAAAGAGCTTGTTAAGGCCGATAAGCCTTCCATGATCTACATCTGGTCTCCCGATATGGTTTATTCCATGAGCGAGATGAGTGTGTTCAAGCAGGTTGCAAAGGAGCAGGGTCTTCAGTTCGTACCTGTGCTTGATATGTCTCAGTCACCAGAAGAAGCAAAGAAACTCTCTTCCGGCCACGGGCTCAATATTCCTATGACAAAACTTCAGTCCGTTGAACTTTACATGCGCGAAGGAAATCTTCACTTCCCGACAACGTTCATCGTTGGAAGAAACCGGATCTCTGACCGTGTCTTTGGAGTTCTGACTCCTCAGCTTTTAACGGAAAGAGTTCTTGAAGAAGTTGCGGCCATCAATAGAGTGGAGAAATAAATGAAAACATCCTTATACATACTTCTTAGTGTTGTAACTTTTGAAAGTGTTTACGCAGCCTGCGTTCCCGCCAGACGCGTCGTTGATGCTCCGGATGAACTGAATGACATCGGAGTTTATCACCGCGTTCATCCTTCCGGGAATTATGTCATCGCTTCCCGGGCGATGGAAGGCCGGGGCGAGAACCATGTTGCGGTTGTTGACCTGACTAATCCCGAACAGCCGCGTGTTATTGAAACACCGATGATTGATGAGACTTATCCCATTGAAGGTCGCTGGAAGTATCTGGCGTCTCCAAGAAACAGAGAAGAGACCGGAAGTGGTATGCGCTACTATCCTTTCGAAGGAGCAACCGGCGTTCTTGAAGCAGGTAGAGAAGCTAATTACGTAATGAATGATGCTGATCACGATCAGTGGTACCACTCTTCAGCTGAGCTTCCGGGAAGTACGGATCAGAATTTCCAGTTCCGGACGATGCTCTATGGAAACAGATATCGCGATTACACTCTCACAACAAATTCTCAGGGAGTGGTTTCAACAAATCACACTGAGACAAGAAACGCTTGTACTAATCTCACCGGTCATCTCTCTTCACCGATCCTTTCAAAAGACGGAACAGAAGTTGCGGCGAACGTAGGTTCGAGCACTGTCATTTACCGGATCAACAGCGCGGATTCGACTTGTGAACTAGTGGATGACGTTGGGTTTTATACGAGTAAAGTGAGTTTCAGTTATCCGAATCCTCCTTCAAAAGGTCAGATTGCGTTTCAGGGTTCTCACACCGTCATGGTCGACGGAATTCCGCAACCCATGACAGGGATCTTTATCTACGACCGTGATACACGCACTACTCGTAAGATCAGCGGTGATAGTGGGAATCCTTCTTATCCTGGTTTCACTAAAGATGGTCGGGTGATTTACATGGACAGAGAAAATCGTAAGATCATTACAGTGGATCCGACTCAGCTCAATACTGATGGTTCAGTGATCCGCAATCCAAGAACATGTATTCAGAGTGAAGGTTCCGCAGATAACAGAAGAGTACGGAGACAGAATTCCGGATCTTCTAGACAATAAGCAAACTAAAAAGCCGGGGAAACCCGGCTTTTTTTATTTCAGATCAACCGTATCCTGCTTCAGGTATTTCACACCCAAAAACAGATAAGTATAAATAAATATCATGACGAGATTATAAATATACCAGGCCGAACCGAGGCCCGCGTTGTCGAACAGAAACACCCCCGAGAACATGGCCGCAGTCAGTGCATAGAAAAGAACAAAGCCCTGCGCCCAGAGTTTTCTTCTGAGATAGAAGAGATAAAAGAAAAGATTATTCGCCAGGATAATAAAGAGCAGGAAATAAAAACTGCTGTCGAAAAACTGTTCGAGCTCGCGAATGCTGTCGGGACCCAGATCACTCAGGACCATGCCACTTCGCTCGGCCGACTGGACCAGAAGAGTTTTGGACATGTCTTTGGCCACCCACCAGAGTCGGAGGTACCAGGAATTCAGGAGATCAGTCACTATCAGGATGACAACGGTCATAATCACGAATTTTCGTGGTCCGAACTTTCTGAAGTGCGCTGTCAGTTTCTCTCTCATGGGGAAGATTTTACATTAAGGACAGGGATTCGTGAAAGTGTTTTGACCACAGGCCCATAGGGTTTAATATCAGGGTATGGAAGACTACCTCCGCCGGAGTCATGCGTTTCAAAAGCGCCTTCAGATTAATCCAGTGCCACGTAAAGAGGCCCGTTACCTGCTATTCCGGATGGCCTGCCCCCTCATGCAGGCCAAAATGCCCAGGCTCCTTGATCTATCGAAGATTCCGGTGACATTTGTTCATGGCAATCCCCATCTCGACAATTACGTGAAGACTGAGCGCGGTTCGGCGATGATGGATTTTGACCGTTCCAGAATGGGTCCCTATGCCTGGGATATTATCCGTTTTCTCGCGAGTCTTTCACTCAAGCGTGAGGAAGATGATGGATTTCTAGACCGTAAAGTAATTGATTATTTTATTGATGCCTATATCACCCATTTTCTTCACAGCGAGATTCCTTCCAAGCAGATTAAACTCCTGAAGAATGTGAAGCCCGATGACTGGCAGAGAACGACCAGAAACTATCTTATTTCCAACAAGCGTTGGGCAAAAAAAATGCGCGAAAATCCGCTCGCACCCAAATCAGAAATCGTGAACATGATTCTGACAGGGTATCTCGAGTCGCGGAATGAAACTCATCTTCTGAAAGAATTCAGGATCGACGAAGTGGGACATACCCCGGGCACTCTTGGGAAAAAACATTTTATTTTCTCTCTTGTCCCGAGGAATCCAGATTCACATCTTGATTCCATCATCCTCGACATCAAAGAAGTCTACGCTGAGAAAAGTAACCGCTGGTTTTACACGCCGGTTCCTCATCACGGGCTTCGCATGATTGAAGCCGCCAATATCTACGCTCCGGGAATGGAAGAGCGCCTCGGTTATTGTACGGTGAATAATCGCCAGTATTGGGGACGTCAGATTCCTTCATTTGCAGTGAAAGTGAAAAAATATCTCGATAAAGGTGAGCAGATCGACGTTGCTTACTCTGTCGCTTCAGAACTCGGGAAGGGACACCGGAAAGGGCTGAAAGATCCGAAGAGTGCTGACCTTCTCGTGAAAGATTTTACCGAAAATTTTGAACGTTATTATAAAGTCAGTAAGCTTTTTGCCTTTGAAGTAAAACTCGCCTTCGAGGCGATCCGCCGTAAAAACCAACTCTATCAGGACTATCGCAGGTGGTAGTTCTCTTTCTTCTGGTAACTTTTGGTTCTCTTCTCACCAGTCTCACAGGGCTTGGCGGAGGAACCCTGATTCTAGCGGGGCTCTTACTTTTTTATCCGCCGGAGCTTGCCCTTCCTCTCCACAGCTTCACTCAGTTCACCGCCAATGGATTACGAACCGGAATTTTCTTTAAAAAAGTGCACTGGAAAACGGTGGGTGCGTATGCTCTTCTCATGCTTCCGTTTGCATGGCTGGCAGCTGAGCTCTTTGAGCACATCAATCCTTCTATTCTTAAAGTGATTGTGGGAACTCTGATTCTTGCTTCCGTCATTCCATGGAAGTACAAGGTGAAGTCGGAGCCGAGGCAAAGTACGTTTGTCATTGCAGGCGCACTTTCCGGCTTTATGGGGATTTTCGTGGGGGCAGTGGGGCCGATGGTCACACCACTTTTTAATCGCCTGCCACTTGGTCGTGAAGGAAATCTTTCCACCAAAAGTGCGGGCCAGATGTGCCTTCAGCTTTCCAAGATCATTGCCTTCGGAGGAGCAGCGGGAGTGAACTTTGTCGCGATCAAAGAAAACATCGGCATTCTCATGCTGGGATCTTTAATCGGAGTGGGAATTTCAATACCAATCGGGAAGAAGATTTCGGACCAGAAATTCGACCTCGCGGTCAACATTCTCCTGGCCCTCATCTCAATCAAAGTTTTGTTTGAAGGAATCCGGGAACTGGTTAATTGATCTCTTTATCTTCCAGAGAAACAATTTCACCTTTCATGTTGTAACGAACATCTACGCGGCCAGCGACGTCCATCTCCGAATTGTAATAACCATTGATGGTGAGTACTCCGACTTTTTTCCCGGAAGCATCCACCAGCCATTTTGAATAGAAATAAGCATTGTTGGAATCGGCATCAGCGATCACACCAAGGTCAATGGCTCCATAGGTATTGAAGGGAACAGCAAGAATGTCTCCGCCTTTTTTAGCTGCAAGTACGGTCTGGCTATTGGCGGCCGTACAGTGAACAACGCTGTCGGAAACAATTTGCATATCTTTGCAAAATTCTTCTGAAACACCTTCAAAGACATGGGCGAAGGCCGACAGAGAAGACATAAGAAGAGTAACCGCGATAATTGTTTTCATGAAGACTCCTGTTTTTTAGGAGTCATAGAACGGATGGAAGTTGTCGTCAGCGGGGAGAGTAAAACTTACAGTGAAATGAGGGCGATTAGTGCATGAAAAGGCGGTTCTCAGGGTACTCCCAGAGGTACTGCGATTCTTCACCCGGGATGCGAACTTTACAGAGAGAAACGGGAATTGCACCCAGACGGCGGACATGATCAGACCATTTCTGGAGAGTGTGATTCACTTTCTCCTGGATCTGCTGGGCCTTCTCGGAATTGGTCTTAAGGAATGAGAGCTGAGAGTTCAGAACGTTTAATTCGCGCTTGGTCTTGGCCGAAATGTGCTGAAGAAGGGGGATCAGTTCGAGCGCCTCCTCATGCGAGAAAGTCCTCGTCTGATTGAGGGGGGTGATCTGACGGACGTTATCGAAATTCGTTTCCATTAATCGTACTGGCCCTGTCTAAGTTTACGCTCTACGTCCTTTTTAGCAGCATCATCACGCTTATCATAGAGCTTTTTCCCCTTCGCTAAAGCGATTTCACACTTAACTAGTGAATCTTTAAAGTAAA
>JAYVHR010000437.1:0-2116 GCA_043771075.1 Bacteriovoracaceae bacterium | reverse complement strand
GTATACGAGAAATCCTTCGGACGCTGGTGAGTTAACAAAAATTATTCTGGAATTAAGAGCGAATGGCGATTGCGTTCATCATGCTGATGGCGTGGAATTCACACGCCACCAGATGAAATAATCTCTTAGAGAAACTTCTTCAATTCTTTCACAGACATTTTACGATGAACCGGGTTTGTTGATTTTACTTCAACAGATTTCCCGCCGTAAGTATACTTTCTGAAATCCTCACCCACTTCGATTCCGGAGAACTGAGAGAGCTCTTTCGAGAACTCTTCCACAAAAATCGGATTGAAGATGCGCTTGTCAGTCATATATCTCATGAAAGGCTTTAATCCGCCTTTCTCAGCGAGTTTGCCGTCAAGGTAGGACATAAATCGCGCCCCGAACGAATACGCCGCCTGGTCGGTGATACGCGTGTAATAAGGGTGAGAAGACATTCCGCTTGATCCGGAGAGTGATGTCGATCTCGGATAGCCACTATCTCTCCAGCTCGCCAGAGCTTCATCGAGCCAGCCGCTGTTTCCATTAGCAGGCATCATTCCACGGGCGAAATATGAGTGAAACATTTCGTGCCCGAGAGCACCTGAATCAGTCATGGTAGCGCCACAGTACTCCATTCCGCCCATACCGGCGTTGTAAACAATCAGCTGCTCATGCGGCCATGCTCCATAGTCTTTTTCAAGTTCATTGAAAACTTCGAGCGCTTTTGCCTTCATGCGGTCCATGCCAGCGGCACCAGTCCATGAAGAAGACTTGTTATAAACAACAACCGGGATCTCGCGACCGTCGATGGAGCGGAAAGATCCACGAGACTCGTTCGTCTCTCCCTTAGGAACAGTGTGGAAGAAGATAGACGAGACGTTAAAATGCTTAGGATAAGAAATCGAATAACTGTTTCTTGATTTCGCAGTCACTTTACCATTGGTATAAATGACCTGGTTCGCTCCACCGCCAATGAAGTTAATTTCAAAATTCATTTTTACCTGATCATACTCAAATGAAGCAGGCATATAAAGTTCCATGAAGTTTCTTTCGTCGAGATCGGATGTCCAGAAAGCAGATCTCACTCCATCAGCAGTGAATTCGACGAGTTCTTTTAAAGGAACTTCAATCGTAAGTTTATGGGTTCCAGTGGCCGCGGAAACATCAAGCACGCGGACTGTCGTTTCATTATTCGGAGTTTTCTGAATCGTTGCAGTGACAGCGGCTCCATCAAGCTTGATCGAAGTCGGATCCTGGACAGAATCAAAAACAATGTTTCCGTCTTCAACAACATTCACAGTCATCTCAGCGCGGGCAGTGGCCGCACGTGCCGTGATGTCGTAATTGATGGTGTAAGTTGTTTCCGTGAAATCAGCAAAGACTGCTTTGCCGTTTCGGGTGGTGAAAGATTTTGGACGGTGAGAGAGGTCGTTATTCCCAGCAAAGGCGGAAGTGGCCAACATGGCAGAGAGAAATAAAAATTTCATGCATCAAACTCCTTGATGCCAATATCACATCAAAGAGAAAAGCCGATGTCCAGCTATTCGAGAGGGGTTTTATCGTTCTTAAAGTGAACGCGAAGTTTGTCGGCCAGATCCTCGAGATGCTGGTAATTATCCCCATCCCGGAGTTTCAATTTTCTGTCCTTACCTTTCATAAGATCCGATACATAAAGCTCGAAGGCATATACCGGGCCTGAACTCTTGTGACTGATTATGACGCCGGCGACAAAAGCGATGAGACAAAGAAGACCCGTGAGAGACAGATACGTATAGAAAAAAGAATTCATGATGTCGGATTTATCCGCCACTGAACCCGGAAGAGCAGTATTCAGATAACTGTAAGCAAAAAGTCCCAGCACAATTGAGCAGCAGAAAACCACGATCAATAAGTTGAAACTGACTTTCAATTGCTCGCGCGGACGGATGAGATAATTTCCCCGGACACTATCGGGATACCAGATGAGCTTGTCTTTCGCAAAAACCATCCACAGAGTAATCGATGCTCCGGACCACAGAAAAATATCGGCGACGTTAAAGTAAGCGTGAAAGTTTCCCACGATGAAGGGGATAAAATCGACTGTCTGACCGTAGACAATTTTATCGGAAACATTTCCGAGCATTCCTCCTAC
>JAYVHR010000436.1:0-4890 GCA_043771075.1 Bacteriovoracaceae bacterium | reverse complement strand
ACCTACGGCATGACAGAAGTCTGTTCGCAACTGGCCTCCGGCAAATACCCCGGAGACGAGCTTACCGTTCTTCCCATCCATGAAGTTCGTACAGATGCGGAAGGAACTCTCCAGATCAAATCTCCCTCGCTCTTCACTGCGAGCTTTATACTTGCTGACCGCCTCAAACTCGCTTTCTCCGGTTCCCTCTTCGATTCTGAAGGCTTTTATACGACTCAGGATAATGTGCATCTCGCTGAGAGAACTCTCGTTCCGAAAGGTAGAGTGAATCAGGAAATCAAGATCGCGGGACATCTGACAAATATCCTGAACCTGAAAGACTCCCTGGCGAATGTTCTTCTCCGTGAAGGGAATTACGGCAAGGCAGAGATCGTAATTGAAAATGATGAGCGAAAGGGAAATCGCTTGATACTTTTACACATGGGACTCGCTGAAGAATTGCTGGATCAGATCGGCAAGGCGATAAGACCGGCGGTGATAGACGAAATCCGCTCTGTAGAATCATTCATCAGGACAGATCTCGGTAAAATCAAAAACAATCGGCCCTGAAGAGTCTGTTATTCTCGCAAGGGAATTTTGGAAGTTGCCAGGATTTCTTTAGCTTTCTGGAGATTGTTATACTTGATCGCCTCATGCTCCAGCGCCAGATAATTGCTCTGCAACGAAGCTTTTTTGACAGCACTCACTTTCTCGGAACGTGAGGCCAGATCCATAAAATCTTGATCCAGTTCATTCAACTGATAAGGCAAATCACGTGCACCCGCTAACAGGGCCTGACCTCTGGCCTTCGTTATTTCTTTTACTCTGGCATTAGTAGAAATGGCTTCCTGTATGGCCAGTTGTAAATAGGCCCTGGAGTATCCGATAGTTTTCAAAACTTCGTCTGAACTTTTCCCTTGCATATTTTCTTCTTTCGCCTGCTTCAGAAAGTTAGCAGCGACAATAAAATTTGCCCGCGCAAGCACATCCACTTGAGTTGCCCGGGCCTCAACAAACTGAGTATTTTGCGATGCGATCTCGTCTTCCGTATTTGCACCTTCTGGTATGATCACCCGTTTTACAGGGTGAGCACATCCAATAAGAAATACGATGATTATTGTCATACAGATGGGGGAAAGAGGTATCTTCAATGACTTCTCCTTAAGAAACAGTTGATTACTAACATTATGACCTGCACCGGGATCTGCTGCCTACATGAGAATCTTTAGATAGTGTGTAGTAAACTACACATCAGGCAGCTACTTAACGCAGCGAACTCTGCTATGTTTTTATAGAAGACAAGATCTTCATAATTAAATTAAGGACTCAAAATGAATATCCATATAAGCACCGATCACAATATTGAAGGAAGTGCGGAGCTGAATAATTACATCAAAGAAAATCTCAGTGCCACGCTTGAAAGATTTAAGAATCACATTACCCGGATTGAAGTTCATCTTTCAGATGAGAATGGTGGAAAATCAGGCGGGATGGATAAACGCTGCTTGATGGAAGCACGACTGGCCCATCACAATCCGATCATCATCCACCATAATGCAAATGGCATTCATGAAGTCATTCACGAATCGGCGAGTAAGCTCTTGCGTTCAATTATTCATACCATCGACAAGGCAACGGTTAAAACCGGCCTGAATGGGTTCAATATACAGGAAGAGGAAGAAGATAATCAGGACTCAGAAACATGAGTCTTCACCCGATTATTGGTTGGCCTCCACTTCTGCCTTGATAGCTTCTTTCAGATAATCCAGTCCAAACTCCCGTACCATTTTCCCATTCACGAAAAATGTTGGGGTCCCGGTAACTCCGAGTTTCGCTGCGTCTTCCTTATCGAGTTCAATCAGATCAAATGTCGCGGGATCATTCATCTCCTGGCGGATTCTTTCCACGTCAACACCTGCGGAAGGAAGGAATTCCCAGATCTTTTCCGGTTGCGGATTATGATGGCTCCCCCACTCCGGCTGCGATTCGAAAAGAACAGTGAGGGTTTCCCAATATTTATTCTGCTTCAGGGCCGCGTGAAGAATCTTCACCGCGAAAACGGAATTGTGATGATAAGGAGCGTATCGAACGACAAGCTGCACATCGAATTCGTTTACCAGTTTTTTTACTTCCGGATAAACTGCGCGACAGCTTTCGCATTCGGGATCAAGGAATTCAACGACTACGACTTTAGAGTTTTCATTCCCCATGCGCGGTGAATGGGGTCTGACAAATACTCCCGCTTCCTGCTTCGCTACCGTTTTCACTTCTTCAGCTTTGTAGAAATACTTCGCTGTCCAGAAACTCGCGGCAATGACAAGTGCGGAAACTCCGACAATGAGCGATTTATTTTTCATAAGCTAACTTTCTCCAGACAACTATTAAGAGAGATATGATCAACGTGAAAGCGATGAGCGAAAGAAGCGGAATGGTAATAAATCCCAGCCATTCAATGTGTACGCTCGTGCAGGAAATCCCCGCGCGACAGGGGGCCACACTTTCCGGGAGGATCTTGTAGTAGAGAAGATTATGGTAGGCAGCAATCCCCCAGCCGATGACAGCAAGAGGTAACGAGAATCGCACTACGTTCTTATTGGCCGGGAAAAGTCCTGCCATTAACGTGATGACCAGTGAGTACATGCAGATGCGCTGATACCAGCAAAGAACACACGGAGGATACATCATGACTTCGCTGAAGAATAATGATCCGGCAGTTGAAACGGCAGAGATAATCCACGAACCGAATACAAGGTTCCAGATCATTTATTATCCCTCTTAAGAAGATCCGGACGCCACTTTTTGGTCATCTGAAGCTTCTCTTCTTTCTGCCACTCTCCGATCTTCTTATGATGACCTTCGAGAAGTATCGCCGGAACATCCTTCCCTTCAAACTCACGGGGCTTAGTGTATTGAGGGAATTCAATGAGTCCGTCTTCAAAAGAATCATCACCGGCGGAAAGTTTATTGCCGAGGATCCCCGGAACAAACCTCACCGCAGAATCAAGCATTGCCATGACGGGGATTTCTCCACCGGTAAGTACATAATCGCCGACGGAATAATAATCATTCACGTAAAGCTCGAGGAATCTTTCATCAATTCCCTCGTAACGTCCGCAGATGAAAACGATATCTTTTTCGCCGCCCAGTTTTGATATGCCGAATTCACGTGCCACTTTATTCGTCCACACTGTCCCGCGGGGTGAAGTGTACACGACATGCAGCTCTTCATTTCCTGAGTAGCCTCCGGCCTCAACCACACCTTTAAGAAGTGCTTCTTTCAAAATATCCGCGCGCATGACCATACCCGGCCCGCCGCCAAAGGGAGAATCATCAACGCTTTTATATTTTGTCGTAGAGTAGTCGCGGATGTTTACGAAATGAACTTCGAACTTAAAGTCCCCATCACCACGGTCACCACGAAAGGCAGCTCCCGCAATCCCGCATTCCAGGAACGGCTTAAAGAATTCCGGGAACAAGGTGAGAATCCAGATTCTTCTCGTACTCACTCAGTGTACTCCGGCATGACCATTACGATTCTTTTGTTTTCGACATCGATCTCCGGAAAGAAAGCATCCACATAAGGGAGTGTGATCTTCTCGCCGTTTTCCAGCCTCACATCAAAAAGATACTGCTGACCATTGTCCGAAAAAGTTTCGAGCTTACCGAGTAACTCGCCTTCCGGACTGAAAACCTTGAGACCGATGAGATCAATGAGATAAACTTCATTTTCATCCGGCTCCGGAAACTGGTCACGCGGAAGATAGAGATCAAACGGAAGCATCGTCTCAAGATGAGTGCGATCTTTGATGCCTTCAAACAGGCAGATCGCCTTATTACCGAAACGGAGTTTTGCAATCGTCCACTCTTCCCCCTCGGGCTTCAGTTTTGACTTGGGCGAGGTGGGAACGATCCAGACATTCATCTCTTCATCGAGAATTGATTCCTCTATGCTGGTTAAAAGATTGAGCTCAACTTCTCCCTTAATCCCATGGGGACGGGTCACACTGGCGAGTCTCACGAGGTCTTTTTTAGAATCCATGCTGAGGGATATAACATAACTCGCAAGGAGAACAAAATTTTACCTGCGCCCATTGAAAGACTGTTCCCACCGACGTACGAAGGGTGCACTTATAAAGGGGATCTCCATGAAAATGCTTATTGCCGCTCTCGTCGTTATAATCTTCACGACAAGCTTAACCGCCCAGGCACGTGACTTTGAATGCCGTGACGGCGATGAAATCGACACCATGGTTCTTGAAGACCACTCTGTGAAAATTCAGGGTCTAACTCTCATCAACATGATGGATGTCGATTACAGCTTTCAGTACCGTGGCTATTCGTTCATAAACGATCCTTGGTACGATTTCACGATTGATTCGCAGATGCTGAAGGGCTCGGCCGGATACGCTCAGCTTCGCGCTCACGAGCTGCAATACGGAGAGACAGTTGTTTCTAAGTTTTACGAGTGCACGCCGAAAGAATAGTTCTCCAAAAACAAAAACCCCAACTTCTCGTTACCGAAAGATTGGGGTTTCTTTTACTTTAAATTTTCGAAAGAACTTACTCGATAATTTCGAGAACCGATCTTTTTCTCAGCTTGGTGGAGGCCGCGTTCAGAATTGTTCTGAGTGCTCTTGCTGTTCTACCTTGCTTACCGATCACTTTACCTAAGTCTGATTTATCAACCTTAAGTTCAAGTACTGTCGTTTGTTCGCCTTCGATCTCGTTCACTTCCACACGCTCGGGCATGTCAACGAGGGCCTTAGAAACAAACTCCATCAGAGTCTTCAATTCGCTCATAACACCTACTGGGTTACCCCCGATCAACTTCGGGGCTTGGGAGCATTATAACTTGATATTGTTGTTTTTGAGCAAAGTTCTTACGGTATCAGAAAGTTGAGCGCCTTTAGC
>JAYVHR010000435.1:0-11933 GCA_043771075.1 Bacteriovoracaceae bacterium | reverse complement strand
AAAGATAAAAAGACTTTTGATCTCGATGTGGGTCTCGATATTCACGAAAGATTCAAGCTCGCTGAACGCCACTCCTCTCCCGATATCATCTTAGACGAGGAAGAGGATGCTTAAGTTCGCACTCCTCCTTATCATTTCTTCGTGTTCGTTCTTCATTTCAAAAATTGATACTCCTCTCGTGAGTGAAGACCGCATTGAAAATGACACTGGTAAAGCAACCTACTGCTCACTGGAAAAAAAGCACCACATTCAGCTCGTGGGAACGAATGAGCCTTCACAAAATATTTATCTCGATCTTACTCACGGCCTCGGGAAGCTCGATTTCTTCGATCATTTCGCGCTCTGGAGTCTCATGCAGCTTTCGATCAGGCCTGACCAGTCGTCTGCGACTTCGCGGCTTCAGGTTTTAATTCAGCATGAAGGAAAAAGTTATTACTTCGATTTCTTCTCGGAGAATCCGGATGAGCAATATCCCTACTTCTATGGGATCGAATGGATCCTGAGAAAATTCGGAAAGAAAACCACTCTCGAAACTTACTCCCGCATGCTCGAATCTTCGCTCGGAAGAAAACTCAAGATCGGAAAAGATCTCGAAGGATTTCTTTTTCAGCACCAGGAAGCCATCAAGTCTGATCCCGTCCTTCAGTCCTACTACTTCCGGGGAAATGAAATCCTGAAGGAAAATGAAACCAATCCGATAGTGGGCTACCTTGATGTGGTAAAGGCTTACCGGAAAGTGGAGAAGTCACAGAAGATTGTGATCAACACTTATCTGACTCCGTTTGTGACCAACAAGGGACAGAACGGAAAATGCAACTACGACTTCAACCTCTATGACAATTCGATCTTCCTTATCGATAAGATCATTCCGGTGGCGAACCTTTTCGGATTCGCTAAGGACAAGAGTGCTTTCATGTCCTCGAGCTCACAGAAAATCGATAAACTTATCCCTCTCGGAAACTCTCCCCTCTTCAGGGGAGAATCCAAAGTCAGAAGCTCAGCAGTATGCGTGATTGAAAATGATATTAACCGTATCTGGGCATTCTCCAATCAGAGCCGCGATCCGGGACAGCACCTATTCCATCTCGTTCGCTACGGACTTCCGAAAAGCCAGAACATTCCAGAGATAGACAGACTCATCCGTCACTCGCGCCATCTCTTTCTTTCTGATCCGGTGAGACTCATCATTGAGTCAGGCAGAAGCCGCGGCGATCAGATCGAAAACCTGCTGAAGCTCAATCTCCCTATCTACAACGCTGAGAAACTCGGCAACATCTGGTCTTACTCCTCTATCGGAGGAAATTCCCGCTTCATCATCGATGACCGGAATCCCGGGGCCTTCGTGTGCAGGTAACTGTCCGCGGTCTGGCCTCTGGAAAAGATGTTCCGGTAAAATACGAATCCAGTGATCTGAAAATTGATCTTCTTCACTTTCTGAGAGGAAAGGGAATTACCATTGCTTCAAGTTGTGATGGAGAAGGAGTCTGCAAGAAGTGTGTGATTCAGAACGGGTGGCTCACCTGTGAGATGACACTTGAGGAATTCCTCAAGTGCCGTCCCGACGGCGTTATCGAAGTGGGCTATCTTTAGAGTTTTCTGAACTGGCCGCGACCAGTGATGAAATAAGTATCAACCATAGTGCGTGAGTTAAGAATGTTCGAAGCCGAGTACTGCATGATCAGAGTAGCACCCGCAACCGGACTAGCTTTTGATCCGAGATTCTGGATTCCGCCAAGCTTCATCGTTGCAGTGAAATCAAATCCCCAGAGAACATTTAAATAATCAGGCTGGATCTGAGCAGCTGTGATGTAGGCCCCTGCTCCGTTAAACGAACCATTATAAGAAAAGATGATTGAGTAACGGAAAGTGACAACCTCAATTCCATAAGTGTTCTTCAATGACATAGCGTATGTGCGCTTAGAAGGCATGCTCCATGACTCTGTATCAAGGATGTCCACTGGAGTCCCATTCACTCTCGGGATAACACTGATCGGATCATAGGAGGTGGAAACGTTCGGCTTACCTTTCGATACGAGACGGTAGATATCTTCACCGAGTGCCACGAGGTCTCGGGCGACACTGATAATTTTTCCGGCGCCCTCAACACTGGCCCCAGACTTCATATTTCCTACGTAAGAGTCGCTGACTGTACGCTGAACATCCTGATCCAGGATAATATCGCGGGAAATCTCTTTCACTTCGACATTCGTGATCTGGTAGAATTTCGAATCGTCATACTGTGTATTCGACCAGGCCCCAGTGCTGAAAGCAACGAGTGCCAGAATCAATGTTTTATTCAATCCCATGTTTCCCCCTTTGGTCATGAACGCGCCCAAAAAACCATACAACGACCAGTAATGTCAAACCGGGCGTGCGTATCAAATCCTCCGCCTGCAACGCACGGAGCCACTTACAGGGTATGTTGTAAAAATTACAAAGTTTTCACTTGTCGACCTTAAGTTTCCTTAGGTATCTTCCCCCTCGATCAATTATTAGTTTCACTTAACTGAGCCTTAACCCAGGCTAATACATGAGGACCTTAATGAAGAACGCTGCCGCCATTTTCGCTCTCCTCTTCACCATCACTGCCCAGGCCCTCACCATCGGTGCTTATAACATCCGGAATTTCGACTACGACGAAAGATCAAGAATCAAAACTAACAAGCAGGAACTCTCTATTCTTCTTCAGAGTCTTCGTTTCGACGTTCTCTCAGTAGAAGAAGTAAACAACACTGCTGAATTCGAAAGAATGATTGATGCTAAACTCCCGGGTTATGACACTGCGATTTCACGTTGCGGAGGGGCCCATGGTCAGCACCTTGGTTTCGTCTTCAATACAAACACTGTGGAACTTCTGAGTTTCAATGAAGACCTGTCTATCTCTGAGCCGGGAAAACCGGGAACATGTGATTCAGGGGCACGTCCACTTGCTATCGCACTTTTCAAGATCAAAGCTACGGGACAAAAATATTACGCTCTCACTGCCCACCTGAAAGCTGGCGGAGATGCTGGCTCTATCTCTAAGAGACAGAAGCAGTATGAAATCATCGCGAATGTTGTGAAAGAACTTCGTGGAAAAACCGGTGTGAAAGATTTCTCGATCGCCGGTGACATGAATACGACTGAATATCTGAATCGCGGAGCGGATTATAAATTCTTCTCTAAGATGGTTTCAGATCTGGGGATGACTGACCTTGCTGCCACATCGGCCTGTTCTGCTTACTACTGGGGCGGAACTGATGATGGAATTGAAACTCCCACTCTTCTTGATCACGTGGTTGTGACACCTGGACTGATGAAAAAACAGACCAAAGCTGAGGCCTCCGGCCACTGCAAAAAAGTCAGCTGCCGCGAAGTACCTGCGACTGAGCTCGGCATTATCTATGAATCTGTCTCTGATCACTGCCCAATGACAGCGAATATCCAGTAATTCCTTGAACGAATCCATCCTCACTCCTAGAATGGAGTGAGGAGAACTCATGAAATATCTCAGCATTGATCTGGAAGCGACTGGTTTGGGCGAAAATTGCCTGATAATCGAATTCGCCATGATTCCCTTCGACACTCAATTTAAGCGACTGGAAGAGTCTCTGGCCCGGACCACATACATTCATTGCCCATCCTACGAGGACCTGAAACCAACGCTCGATCCGTGGGTCAGGGATCACAACGAAAAAATCATCCGTAAAGCACACTCCGAAGGCCTCATGCTCACAGAGTTCAAAGTCTGGTTACAGACTTATCTCGAGAGCAAGGAAGTGAGAGATTACTTTCAGACCCAGAAGATCGTTCTTTTCGGCAAGTCGATGAATGCCATCGATCTTCCGTTCATGAACAGAGACCTGGGTTGGGAATTTATGCGGAAATATTTCCATCACCGAATTCTTGATCTCTCAAGCATTGGTTACGGCATGGTCGATCTTGGAAATCTTCCTCAGGGAATGGATTCCGGCACCAATCTCATGAACCACCTGGGCATGGGCGAAGTCGCTCACACCGCCCTCGAGGACGCCAAGAACACGGCCATCATGTATCTTAAACTTCTCGATAAATATGAAGTGAAGAAGTCTTAGTCTTTCTTACTAAGGAAACGAGCAGGATCGCGTTTCTTGTTTTTGACGCGGATTTCGAAGTGCAGATGCGGGCCACTTGAGCGACCGGTGTTTCCGACGAGAGCGATGGTTTCACCCTTTTTCACTTTCTCACCCTTAGAAACCTTATTTTTTGTATTGTGAGCATACACCGTGAACACATCATCACCGTGAGCGAGAACAATCATGTTTCCATAGCCGCGGATGCCGTTGTCAGAATAAATTACGTAACCACTATCTACAGCAACTATGGGCGTTCCTCTCGGAGCAGGGATATCAATACCATCATGATGTCTTCTGCCACGCGGACCGAAGCTCGATGAAACCTTAAAAAAATTCGGAACGGGCCAGAGGAATCTTCCGGTTCCCAGATGTCCGTAGTCTTCCACCACGTAAGTGTCGTTCAATAGATAGGCCATCCCGACTTTCGATGGGACAAAGAGCCACTCGTTACCGGAAAAAGATTTGTTGGGATTAGCGTTCTTTAGTTCTTCGACTGTCACACCGTAGCGCTTCGCTACTCGTGCAACTCCGCCCGACTTCTCGACGTAAACATACTGGCCGCTTCTCATGGTTCCACATGAGGCAGTCAGTAAGAGACCAATCAGGAGACTAAAGAAAAAACTTCGCATTTAATTTCTCTATGAGTGGAATCAGTTTTTGAAAATCCTGTTCACTCTTTCCAATTAAAGTATGAGGAGTCATGCTTATCATATTCTCTTCCACCGCATGACAATCTGATCCGGTGTTATGAAGAAATCCTTCATAATGTCCGGCGATCCAGAAATACTCTCTACCTCTGGTATCAATTCTAACATGAATTTGTTCAGAGTATCGACGAAAACCTACCTCAGTAAGTTTCACTCCGCGGATTTCCTTCATAGGCAAATCCGGGACATTGATATTCAGAAGAGTCATAGGAGGACACATCTTGTGAATTCCTTCTTCGAGACACATTTTTATAAACATCGCTGCAGTTTCGTAGTGATGTTTCTCATTCACTTTTCCGAACACGAGACTGACAGCAATCGAAGGAACATCATGGAAGGCTGCTTCTCTTGCGGCCGCCACTGTTCCTGAATAATAAAGATCCTGACCCAGATTTGCACCGCGATTAATGCCTGAGACAACGACGTCCGGACGCTTGTCTTTCAGCACGTGACCAACACCCATGAGGACGCAGTCAGCAGGGAAACCGCTGCAACCATAAATGTTTTCCTCAATGCGCTCAAGACGCAGAGGTTTATCGAGACTCAAGCTATGACCGGTAGTTGAACGCTCCTCGAGGGGAGCAATGATAGTTGTTTCAAAGTCTTCACGGAGTGCGTGATAGAGGGATCTGATGCCAGGTGCCGTTACCCCATCATCATTGGCCAGCAGAACTCTCATTTAATTTTCTCCAAAGCTTCATTGTGCTAAGTCGCGTCTGATCCACTGAGCGATAAGAAACCTGAATTTCTGCAGTGAGATCAAGACTTGGTTGGATGTTTTTTTTGCTCTCAAAAAACTCGGCTTCCAAAAAATTTTCTGCGTGAAGCCAGATGGGAACTTCCCTCTCTTCAATCATCGTCCAGAGATGAGGAAGATCACGGTAAAGTGACTGATACTTCAGCGGAAGAATAATTCCTTCGCATAGATGTGATCCCAGGATTTTCTCCCAGTCTCCCTCCGGACGAAAATACCAAAGATAGGGTTTTCCGAAAGAAGAATAGAAAGTGGGCGCACGATTATCGCGGAACTCGAGAACGAAACTTTTTCCGGTGTTTTTCAGGAGATCAAGAAACGAGAGAATTGTTTCCCGTGAATCATTTTCAAAAATCAGAACATGATTGTGAAACTGACTTAGGGATAAAACTTCTTTGAGATTTTTGAAAGTAATCAGATTGAGACTGTTGCCTCTGAGATCAAAAGCAAAATTCTCAACTCCAAGAGTCGTCAGCGTCTGAAATGTGGATTGATCGTAGCAGCCGTGAACGAGGAGACCCTTCATCAGAACATTATACAAAAAACCCAAGAAGAGGCCGGAAAAACGCCTTTCGGAAACTTGTTCCCACAGATTCCGGATGAAATTGGTATGTTAAAACCTTCTCACCCCGGGAGATCATCACTTCCCCGTCCTTGATCAGGTTGCGAACCTCAGGATTTCTGGTGGAAACTTCATCCATTACACTCAGGGAATTGTACCGCTGCACTTTTACCTCTGAAGGGAGATGAAGCCACTCCTGCCATTCAGAATCGAGATTCAGGATCACGCGCTGGCCATGCAGAGGCTCTTTCGAGCGATAAACATTCTCTCCCTTGAGTCTCCAGAAAATCTGGTGCCCAAGGCATAGTCCAAAAAACGGTTTTTTCAGATTCAACCATTCTGTGAGAAGCGAAAAAATTCGTTGATAATCATCGGGATGACCGGGACCAGGGCCCGCCACCAGAAGATCCGTCTCAGGAAAAGATTCAAGATCCATCCAGTGGATCACAGTGACTTCAAACCCGACTCCTTCGAGTTCCTGAATGACATTCCAGGAAAAGCTGTCGTCAAAATCGATGAAGAGTGCTTTTTTCACAGGCGCTTGACCGCGAAATAATCGCTTCTCATGCGTTCGAAACGGTCATCGCCAAAGTTGAACATGACTCCAAGTGAGAATCGTTCAAGATTAATTGTCTTCTGATAATTGAGGTTCAGGATCCAGCAGTTATTATGAGGCATGATATCGATGGAGTAAGTTGTGTTGAGGTTTCTGTTTGCTTCAAGATCATCCTGGCGTGAATACGCAATGCCCAGAATATCTGTCGGACGAACCTGTCCGCCATAAGTAACACTGTTGAGTTTTTTCGGAAAGCCGTTGTAGTTGTACCCGCCAAAAAGGTTGAGATACTCGAATCTCCGGTTACCACTCAGGGTGAGAATGCTCCGTGATTCTTTGTGAAAATAAAACTCGTTCATGGCCACATTCCATTTCTGGGCCGTGTACCCGGTCTCCACCTGAAGACGAGTCAGGCGTTCAGTGATGTCGTCTGCCTGAATTTCCTGGAGCATATAACCCTGGGAAACGTTAAAGAATCCAATCTTCTGGTAAGTGAAATTATCCCGGAGATACTTATCATCCACGAGATAGTTGAATACTTTCGGGGATTTCCGGATGAGGGAATTGTTCCACTGAAATTCCATCGTATTCTCAGGAGGTATTATGGTTCTGGTGGTGTTTGAACCGAAGAGAAACTCCCTTGAGCGGATCGCGTCTTCATAGTCAAACCAGCCCGCCTGTGAATCACGAATCTGTCCGATGAAGCGCTTATTGCCGTAAGTATTTTCTGAAGCAATGTAGTGGTGAACAAACTTAAATTCCTGGGCATGACGGTATCCGTTCCGGGTGAGAAGTATAGAATCCTGAACGAGATCAGTTTCAAATCTCGGCATGTCGCCCACGAGCCTGTTTTCTTTTTCCACTTTCTGGAGCGGACGCAGCCCCTGCTCTTTGTTCTCACGAAGTCTCTTAAGATCATTTTCCGAGATATGCTTCAGCGGAATCCGGTCCTGGTAAGCGAGCCCGAAGATCTTATCCATCGTGAAACTTACTTCTGTTTTCAGAAGTCCCGCATTTTTTCCGGCGCCGGACTCATTATGATCATCAAAAAGATAAATCTGCTGGTCCATCACATACTTCGACGACATGCTGACCGGGCCCCAGGTGAAGAAGTTCCAGTTCACATAAGGCTGAAGAGAGACGCGATCAGTGTTTCTTAAAAAAGGAGAATCTATTTCATCTACCTGACGGAAACGTGAAAAAGATCCATCGAATCCCGTAGATATATGCTGGAACATAGGAGTGCGCGACTGAACAAGCGAAAAGGGAACTGTAGAGAGTGAAACTCTCGGCATGATCTGAACATAGCTTCGGTCAAACTCGATGGCATTGGAGTAAAGCTGGTTCTGGGAATACTGACCTTCAATTCCCACATGAAAAAGATCTCTTCGCCAGTCAGCTTTTCCGTTAAATCCAAAATCACTCCCGATAACTTTTTGTTCCGTAAACGCAGGATGATCCCGCACGATATCGAGGTCGCGCGCACTGGTGAACCTGAAATGAGATCCCAGGTTGGATGTCCACTGCTGATGAGCTTCCATTTCCGTGAAGTGACGAAAAAAAGTTTCACCCGATACACCGACATTATCTTTGCCGGGTTCATAAATTGTGTCATTCAGAAGTCTGGTGTTAAATTCCAGCCAGTTCATGTCACTGAAGCGGCTTCGATACTGAAGATCAGTTCCGTATCCGCGTTTCCCCCAGAACGAAGGTGTGATGGTGGCATCTTTATGCTCATCCAGCGCCCAGAACACAGGCTGCTGAACACCAATCCCCTCACCGGATCTTGAAATCGGCTGGAACATGAGAAGACCCGACTTTCTCTTCGTGAGAATCGGGAGAACGATATACGGAAGGTAGATGACGTTTACACCTTTTACCTTGAATAATCCGTTCCTAATTTCAATATATTTTCCGACGTGGATTTTAATCTGCTGTCCGTACACTGACCATGATTCCGTACAGTCCTTACAAGTCGTGAACTCGGCATTGTCGGCAAAATATTCATTTTCGTTTACACGTACGAGCTGATTGGAGACAAGGTTAAAATCCGAAGTCAGGATTCGCGCGTTCTTGATGACCGCACCACCAGTGGTGATGTTGTATTCAAGGTGAGATCCATAAAGGGTCATGTCTTTCGTGATCACCCGAACGTTCCCCTGGATCTTCACCATCATGGTTTCCTGATCAAGGCTCGCAAGTTCTCCGTAAATAGTGTCTTTTTGACTGATGATGATGACGTTACCGACGGCCTCGAAATATTTGCCGTTATTTTTCCGGTAGGCCTTGTCTGAAAATACGGAAAGCTTGTCACCGAAAGTGAGTTGAGGATTATCTGCTGCGAAGGATGCGCCGGAGATGACCCATGAAATAATAAGAACCAGTAACCAAAGTACGGGAACCATCTTTTGAATTTTGAATGCAGGCCTCAACGTCATGAACAAACTTTATTCCTTCCTGGCCTGCGAGATTTTCCATCACATCCGGGTCCATTGCCTTGGGATGCGGAAAACCAGTCACAAGAATATTTCCCAATCCCGACCCTCTGAGCATCTTAAGCATCGTGCGAAGATCATCCTGGTCTCTTCTTGAGAAGGCCACCAGGACACTGTCATAGGGAGGTCTGCTGAAATTATAATTCCCACACTGTAAAAATTGAATAAGATTCCTCATTCCATCGACATTGTGAGAGCCATAAAAAATCCACTCTCCCCTCGAAAAAATGCTTTCACCCCGATACTCAAGGAAATGCGCCCCGGGACGGAAGTTTTTCAGCTCCATTAGGAGGTTTTCGGAGGCCGTACCAGTCAAGGAAAGAAATGCGGCACGCGCCAAGAACTGATTCCGCACGGAAAATTCCCACTTACCCGCCAGCTCCCAGGAATCGAGATCAATATTTTTTGCCCCTACCGTTTCTGTGATCTCTTTTGTTTTTTCTTTCAGGTAATCGAGCGAAAGAAAATGAAGAAGCTGAGTTTCCGGACGAAGAAGTCCCAATTTTTCTTTCAGGATCTGGTCGTATCTTTTTCCCAGAAATTCCTGGTGATCGCGGGAGATGGAAGGAAGAAGTACCAGGTCGGCATCGAAAACATTGACGGCATCTAGTCTTCCGCCGAGACCCACTTCCAGAAGAAGAATTTCCGGATTGCACTTTAAGGCCCAATGACAGAAGACAAAAAATAAAAACTCATAGTACGAAAGCTCGAACTTATTTTTCTGAACAAGTTCGTGGCATTGATGAATAAGTTTTTCCAGCTCAACTTCTGTGATCTCCCCTTTCTCATTGCGGAATCTTTCAGTAATTCTTTCCACGTGGGGGGATATCCATGTGCAATGTGTGCGACTCGAGAGGAACTGCGAAAGCCAGAGAGTGGTCTCCCCTTTTCCGTTGGTACCAGCGATGGTGACTATTTTTTTCTTTGAGAGTACTGGATGTAGTGAAGTGAGTGCAGATTGAATCCGCGAAAGCCCCGTTGTTTTTTTTACATCCTCCCGCCCATAGTGGGTCATGAGCCACTGTGTGAGGGAGGGACTCATGTCAGGCAGTGAACATAGTCATGAAAAAAGAAAGTTCCTTCTTCAGGTCTCTCCGGTGAATGATGCGATCAATGAATCCGTGATCTTTCAGGAATTCAGAACGCTGGAATCCTTCAGGCAATGTCTGGCGGATAGACTGTTCAATAACCCGTGGTCCGGCAAAGCCGATGAGAGCTTTCGGTTCAGTGATATTGATATCTCCCTGCATGGAAAAACTCGCGGCACAACCACCAGTCGTGGGATCAGTGAGTAACGAGATATAAGGAATCCCGGCAGATTTAAGACGCGAGCGAGATGCAGAAGTTTTCGCCAGCTGCATGAGAGAAAGAATACCTTCCTGCATGCGCGCTCCCCCTGAACACGAAACGACGATCACAGGAATTTTCTTTTCGTAACCGATGTCCATCGCCAGGGCGATTTTTTCTCCGGTGACGACACCCATAGATCCACCCATGAAACGGAAATCCATCACGGCCATCGCGACAGGCTTCCCTTCAATCGTCGCAGTTCCGCAGACTGTAGAATCTTTGAGCCCTGTTGTTTTGATCGCGGCCTGGAGTCTTGCCACGTAAGGCATCTTGTCATGAAACTGAAGTGGATTATTGGATATAAGATCAGGGCTAATTTCTTCAAAAGAGTTTTCGTCAGTCATCACTGAAATCCGCTCGTAAGCAGATATACGGTAGTGATAATCGCAAAGAGGACAGACATTCATATTTTCTTCGAGCTTTTCGGCCTGAAGAATTTCCCCGCACTGGTTACATTTTTTCCAGAGTCCAACCGGTGTGTTGGATGCGAGTTTTTTTACGTTTTTAAGCTTTGGGTTCTTGACCTGATGAAACCATCCCATGGGGAAAACCATCCTTCTAAAATTTGATTCATTTTAGGATTTTGAGTATGGAAATGCCAGCATTTATGGGCTTTCAGGACTCTTAGAGCAGGCTCAGGCATTCCGCTAACTAAATAGAATTACTGCATTCCCTAAGGGTCATCCCCTTCTTCAGGGCACCCGAGCAGCTTTATCACTTATTCTGGTCAAGATGAATGCCCATCATGCCGACAAGCCCATAGGTCAAACTATGCTGAAGAACTGCCTCTTCTTAATTCTTGTCCTGCTTATGCGGCCCGCTTTTGCGGCGTCGATCATGTCGCACGAAAAATTTGTCCATTTAAATTACGAAGAACAAAAGAAGATTGTCATCTCCACGATGGAACTCATCGTAGAAATTGAAGAGAAATACGAACACCAGGTGAAGACGAGTGGCTTTGATCCTGAACGATTCCGTCGTTACACGGAGTTCATGAAAAAAGTTTCAAACCTCCTTTTATTTCCTGAAGCTCACGCTGTGGAAAGAAACGTCAGATACGGTCAATATCTTAATCAACTGCGGGGAATTCTCACTCAGAGAAATAATTGCATCTATGGAGGCTGGGCCTCTGAGATGAGTAACAATCTTTGCGTTCACCCAAGCAACAGCCGCTTCCGGAATATCTATTTCAATGACAGCAGCTGCTCGGGTATTAACAAAATCAGTTGTAACCCTGCCATCTTCGGTTTTAAAAACGTCGCTCAAAAATCTCTTTTCTGCGTATCCGCGGGCCGGTCCGGTTCTTCAGCGGACGCGCCTTCGGACAATACCTCCCGCGAGTGTATGAACAAGGCCCTCAATTCAACTGAGGCCGGGGCCAGTTCCCGCGAAGAAAGAATTCAGAACATGGTCGC
>JAYVHR010000434.1:0-2822 GCA_043771075.1 Bacteriovoracaceae bacterium | reverse complement strand
CGGCTGGCGAATGCACCTGTTTGAAGGGCCGCACTGGCAGAAACCTGGAGCACCCGGGCGGCATCATCGTAAGTGTAACAACAACCACCAGCGCATCCGAGAGCAGCTCCATCACTGGTTGGATTCAGGGAAGCAATTGGAGCAGTTGCTCCCGCACAGAGGACATCAGCGCCACTGTCGGGATCCATAGAAACTGAAGCGAGCATAAATGCGATCGCTGTATCCGGAATATAACTTGGTATTTTGAGTGAAATATTCCGTCTTCCACCAGTGTCGCCGTAATTGATAACGGTAAGAGCATTACTGTCAGCAGAATTCGGGCTGAAATAGTGATCAAGGTTGGCACTTCCGAATGTCGGAACACGCGTACTGACACTCACGTTAATGAATGGATCCGCTACCGGAGCTGTGACAGTGAGTGAATCAAGGAACGAATACATGGCGCAAGCACCAGTTGTATTAGTTCCGTCTTTACAGAAATAGCCCTCATCGGAATCCACAAGCAATTGTGGATCAGCAACCGGATATTCTGACATGGGCTTATTGGGGAGAAGAAGTTCAGAAGGGCGTGTGAGGAGAACTGATCGTGAATTGAGACATCTCAATTCATTCACATCGATGGAGACGCGGTCAGTTTTCGCCCAGTCAGTTGAGCCGTCAGCAAATTTTCTGATCCATCCGCCACCGCAGCAGCTTTCTGAGTTCGCTTCAGAGAGCGTTTTCCACTGATTCGGAGTGAAGACATTGTTGCCGAATGGATCTGTTTCTACAACACCACCGACATTTCTGTCCTGGTAAGATGTGAGGAGCGGACGAGTCGCCGTGCCGAGACCTTCGACTGTCGCGAGCCGCGAGTAGCGTTTCGGATCATTGGGCAGAGTGATTCCGGTTGTCGTATCGAGGGACATTTTCAGTCCGATCGAAGCAGAGTCGTAATTATTTTCAACTGTCGAAGTTGGAATATAATTGGTGTATGTGGTGAAGTCTTTTCCGACTTCACGGCAACAGCGGTTTTTCGACATGTCATAGGCCTTGTAACCAGCAGTGTCACCATATGTTGGTTCAGCTGCTGTCTGACCGCAGATCATGTATTCAGAATAATAATTTTTCTCGGCCTGGTTACCAAAATACGAAAGACTGAAAACATCAGTTTGCTCCGCATGGAACTTGTTAGGTGAACAGTCGAGATCTGTCTGGCAGACCTGGCCCGGACGACGGAGGCAGGCATCACGCACGAGAGTTTTCTCAATCACTGTTGTAGTCGGAAGTGTTTTTGCTTCGATCGAACGGAATGGAGAGTAAGGCAACATGGTGTCAGCATTTGAAGATAGGGCCACGTTACTGAATAAACTCTGAAGACCGCAGACGTTCTGCGTACGTGCTCTCTGATAATGATCAGTAGCAATTGTGGCCGTCGCGAACATTTCATAGTTGCCGTCTGTCCCGATGACCGGACAAGAGGCCTGGCGGTAGGCCGTATACAATGTTGAGTTACAGCTTGCAATCTGACTGATGAAGTCAGTTCTGCGGCTGGCATCTGAGAACTGATGCTGAGTAAATGGACTCGAAAGAGTGACCTGATTGGTTGTTTCAGGAAGTGCTTTCCCCGGACGACAAATCCCTGCCTGCGTATTTGCCAGGTTGTGATTGTGCGCGAGATTTTCTCTGATAGTACTCGCAATCGTGCCCGTAAGAGATGTTGTATCGGCAGAAGAAAGGTAAGAGAGCGGACGTCCGAGGACGTTGGCATCCTTGCCGAAGAGATGATTGCGTGCGAGTGGGATTTCCTCGAGACTTGCCCCGTAGCGGGCCACTTTTCCGTTAAAGAGCCCACCGCTCTGGGCGTTGGCACAGAAGAAGTTGGGAGCGCAGGTCAGAACTTTTTTACGGTTAAGATCTGAGATCGTTGTAGGATTCACGACACAAGGAGCACCGGCCCCGCGGTAGATACAACGTTTCGTTGAAACAGAAGGGAAGCCTTTCTTCGCGAGAATCTGATCAATAGTTGTCGCAGTTGAGGTGACAGGATTTCCGTTTGTATCATACGTCGTGGCAGCACTTCCTGAATTTGCCGTTTCATTAGCATTGGAATCAAAGGCCGGCCATTGCGTTTTGATGTCTTTGACATCGGCACACATGTACTCCCAGCCAAGCTTCGTTACACAATCGGTGTCCGTTGCACACTGGTGATGTGCCTGACAACTCCCGGCGAGATTCTGATTGATATCGGTAATGTGATACTGAGGATCGTAATCAACGGCCGATGCTTTTGCGATTCCATTGTACGCCTCAATGTTCACTTCATGAATCGAAGGAACAGCGAGATCAGCGAAAGGTGCATTGATTGCGAGGAAAAGTTTGGTCGATGTTGAGCGCACAATTCTTCCGCGGCCGATAGCAAACCACGATACGCCATCGAATGATCCGATCAGGGCACCTTTATTGAAACCGTACCAGTCTCTCTGGTATCCATTGGCATAAAGAGCGGCCTGAGTCTCCAGGCGATTGAGCCGCTGGGCCTGAGTTGTTCCTTTCGCTGAATGAGAAAAGGGAAGCATCGTCGGTGGTAGCCAGCAAGCGCGGCCGAAGATGGTGTCTTCATAGTTTCCGCTGTTGCTGTAATTTCCGAATCCGTCACGTCTTGTGTTATGACCGAGTCCCTGAAGACCCGTGCCATCAGTGCTGAAAGGATGAGCTGAGAGTGAGGAGAACCAGGAATCTTTTCCACAATCCGGGCAAGGCGTATAGGTTCCGGATACGGTCGAGAGGAGATACACTTCATCAAGAGCAACTGTCACGACTTTCGCCGGAAGTGCCTGGTC
>JAYVHR010000433.1:0-5209 GCA_043771075.1 Bacteriovoracaceae bacterium | reverse complement strand
CTTAGAAGCTAACTTATCGGCTTTCACTTTCTCTACTTCGATCTGGTTCTGAAGAATACTCTTCACGTAACTGTAGGCGAGGTTGGCCGACTCTCCCATGACGTCGCCGAGCTGGCCTGTGAGTTTGAAGCCTCTGCCTTTCAGAGGAATTGTTTCAATGAAAAGAATGTCTCCACCAAAGGATGTCCACGCAAGTCCGGTAACAATACCAGGCTGAAGTGGTTTCTGCGCCTTGTCTGTTTCGAAACGTTTTGGACCGAGGAGTTTTTCAAGCTCAGCGACAGTTGGTGAGAATTTCTTCGTACGCTTACTCTTGCTGGATACTTTTTCGAGCGCGGCACGACGACAAAGTTTTGCCACAAATTGTTCCATCACGCGGACACCCGGTTCGCGGGCGTAATCAGAGACAAGTGCTTTCAGAACATCTGAGCTGAGAGAGAATTCTTTAGTCGTAAGGCCGTGCTTCTTAATCTGCTTGGGAATAACCCATTTTATGGCGATCGAAAGTTTTTCTTCAATGGTGTATCCAGAAAGCTCAATCAACTCCATACGGTCAAGAAGCGCCTCCGGGATTTCCCCGACATAGTTCGCTGTCGAGATGAATAGAACTTTTGAAAGATCAAACGGAACATCAAGATAGTTGTCGATGAAAGTTTTATTCTGTTCCGGATCAAGCACTTCAAGAAGTGCCGAAGCCGGGTCACCCTGAAATGATTTTCCGATCTTATCAACTTCATCGAGCATGATAACCGGATTATTGACTCCCACCCGTTTTAGGGCCTGGATAATTTTTCCTGGCATTGCTCCTACGTATGTACGGCGGTGACCTTTTATCTCTGCTTCATCCCGCATTCCCCCGAGGGAGAAACGATAGAATTCACGTCCGAGAGCTTTTGCAATCGAATGTCCAAGTGAGGTTTTACCAACACCAGGAGGACCTGCGAGACAAAGAATTGTCCCGTCATACTCAGGCTTGAGTTTTCTGACGGCGAGAAATTCCATGATCCGCTCTTTTGGCTTCTCGAGACCATAGTGATCTTTCTCAAGAATTTTTCTGGCGGCTTCGATATCCACTTTATCATCTGATGACTTGCTCCACGGAAGCTGGGTCATCCAGTTGAGATACGTGCGGGTTACGTTGTACTCGGGAGAAGAATCCGGAATACTCTCCAGACGCTCGAGTTCTTCCAGGGCAGCTTTTTTAGCATCCTCAGGAAGTCCGCACTCTTCGAGCTGATCCTTGATTTTCTTAACGTCTTTCGCCTTATCATCTTCATCGAGTCCAAGTTCATTGCGGATAACTTTCAACTGCTCACGCAGGAAGTATTCACGCTGGTACTTGTTCACTTTATCATTCACTTCATCAGTGATCTTTTTCTGGATATCAGCAACGTCTTTTTCACGCTTCAGATAGACGAGGAGTTTCGCGAAACGCTTTTTCACGACCAGTGTCTCGAGAAAGTCCTGAGCTTCAGGTACATCAAGAGAAAGTGCGAATGCCACGAGATCGGCGAGGGATCCCGGCGATGGCGAATTTAACATCGCGAGTTTCATTTCCTCATTGAAGTAAGGATTGATCTCAGAAAGTTTCTTCACCTGGTTGATCACTGAGCGGGTGTAAGCATCAAGCTCTTCATCCGGCTCATGGATATCATTGAATACTTCAGTTCTTGCCACGAGAAGTGGAGTATCTGAAATGTATTCAACGGCGCGATAGCGCTTCATTCCGTGAACAAGAAGGTTTACTGAGCCATCCGGAAGCTTGAGCTTCTTGATGACCTTACAAAGCACACCCACTTTATAAATGTCTTTCGGAGTGATGCCTTTCGTATTCACGTCACTTGCAGAATTGAGTCTCTGATAGGAACTATCTTCATCTTCTTCGTAATTGATGTTCTCTTCACCCATTTCCTGGAGAACTTCTCCGCCCTCGCCGAAGTCCTTGAACTTCACGAGATTCAGCGCCACATAATTACTTTTTGTGAGGTAGGAATCGAGTTCCGGAGTGTATTTATCTTCAGAAAGAATGATCGGTGCAATCATTCCCGGAAAGATGGGGCTGTTGACGATAGGAATGATCACAACTTCGGGCGGAACTTCCGCTACGATTTGATCCTTACCGGATTTGGAATTTTTATCTTTGATGGCCATGATCTTTCCTTTCTTGTGGATTAGCGGATATCGATTACGAGTCTTCCCGGATCTGGAAGATAGAACACATCAAAACTAGCTTTCGACTTGAGCGAGATGTCCATCGTAAGAGTTTTTCCATCGACACTGATGAAATCAATATTTTTAACGTACTTTGAATTCTTAAGTTGCGGCTGAGCAGTTCCCACACTTGTATCAAACAAGTCGATCGAGAGTTTTTGTTTCTGAGATGAGATGTGACCGTACACGCGCGGAATGGATGGAGTGTTGAAATCAATCACAACTCTTTCATAACCTCTGCCGGGAACAGATGAAGATCTGACGGCAGTAACCTGTGAACCCTGGGTTCCGGAGTTCATGTGAAAGACACCAGAATCAAGGAAAATGGATTTCTTCCGGGAACTCAGTTTCCAGATTCTTTCTTCCATCAGGTTCTGGGCAAGCACTGATCCTGACAAAAGAATAAACGACATGATGATGCTGAACTTCATGAGCACTCTCCCTGAATATGACCTGGGATTATTTTAGTAAAATAGATGGGTTAAGACAAAAAATTCTTGGCCGTTTTCCTGAGGGAGGAAAGAGCGAGGGCCATACAGAAACCGATGATCATAAGTCCTGGTCCGGAACCGCCTGCAGGAGGTGCTCCATCGGTGGTTCCACAGCTTAAAGCCGCCGGACTGACCTGTTCTTTCTCGCCCACTTCATTACTACTAGCGAGGGTGCGGGCCTGTGAGACGGCGTACGTGAAAGGCGCGTCTAAACAAGAGGAATTATCCGACAAGTTTGATGCGGTATCCAGTAAGGGTCCTGAGCTGGTCACAATGCTCATCAGGAGGAGATACGGGAGATACTGATTGGTCACAAATGCTTCGAGCTCCGGAAAAGTCTGAAGCGCCAGAACCGTGGCCAATTTTTTGGAACGAAGGGAGATCTCAAAGAAATTATCTGCAGCCGTTGCACTCAAGGGAATGAGTGAAGTCAGATCAGTGTCATATGTCTGTGTTAATACCGAATAAGAAATATTGTACGGACCACCAACCTGCACCCCATTTCTCTTCACGATCATTTCGTATTCCAGAAGATTTCCGAACATACGTGAGATGAAATTCAATCTTAAGTATTTTTGAGTACCTGAGAGATCCATCGTCGTGAGGTCAATATTCAACTTGTCGTATGCTGACCAGGCGGTCGAATTTTTAGTCTGAAAATTTCCGACGAAAGCTTTCTCATAGCGCTGGTCGACACCGTAGTCATATATCGTAACAGGGGAAAAACTTGTCTGAATTTTTTCCAGTGAATAGTCTTCATTCGTTTTCAGACTGCAATTGATTGTAACGACACCCACATTCACTGCCGTCGTAGCTGTGGAAGAGAGTGTAATCGCCTGAGGAAAACCTTCATTCTCTTTTCCGCAAGCCTCAAAGAATCCACCGACAAAACTCGCCGGACAGAAATCATTCTGGATATTGGCGAATTGACCGGGAAGTGAAGCCGCATTCTTGATGGGTGCAGTGTAAAGATAGTAAGAATCTTCGAGCTCAAGACCTTTGATGGAAAACTTCCCTGTGGAATCAGTGAACACTCCGACCGAGTCACCAGTTTCGCGGGAGAAAGCAACCACATGAACGCCGAATACACCGATGTTATCTCCACCTTTCACAGTACCGCTGATCGAACCAAACCCTGAAGAGTATTTGCCGCGAATTCCGGCCTTGTCATCCGATGACAGAGTACTTTGTCCCGGGAAGGCCGCATAGAACATCGACGCATCAAGAACTTCCGAATGAGAAAGTCCGAACAAGTGACCGAGCTCATGAGTAACAACATCACCCAGAAAAATTTCTCCGGATGAATAAAGTCCCGGACTTGTTCTGAAATCATAATTGTCGTTAAGATAAACTTTTGCCTGCTGGATGGAACCACCGGAGGTGTAAGTGAGTTCGGTTACTCCAATAACACCAGGGCCATAGATGGAAAAATCTGACTTGAATCTGATTTCACTCAAGGCTGAATTAGTTGTGGAAATGTTCGTTGAGGAATGTGCGTTCCATTCATTCACCGATTGCTGAATGATATTGGCAGCAGTTGCACTCGACATGTCTGCAGTATTCGGAACAACCATCAGGGGAATTGAGGTCGTGGGCCACGTGAGAGCTTTCCCACCGGAGTTGAGAGAAGATTGATAGGCAAAGGCCTGGAACGTGAATAGAAAAGAGATCAGAAAAATTCGCATTTCAATCCATTGAAGCGCGGTCGAATCAACTTATTGGCGCTGACGTGCCAGCCGGAAACAAGACCCGATTAAGGCCAGAAAAGTGAGAAGCCACATCGGGTGGAATCCCGTCTCCGCCGTATTATTTTCCCCTGCTTCCGGACCACCTGCAACAGTACGGTTTTTACCCTCTGACTGAGATGCTGGTTTGCGAAGTTCCTGCTCTCTTTCTGTCGGGTATTGCTGAACAGTCACGACCTTAAGCGATCCACCCTTGATCTGGCGGACGAGTTTTTCAAATTCATCGAGTTTTAATTGACCCATTTTTGGATCTTCAGGAAAAAGGGTATTCACCATCATCGCGTCTTTTCCGTAACGGACGACTTTGTATGTACCCATGCCGAGATTGAGTCCCCAGTATCGGTTATCCACACTGCGGGTAAAAATCACGACCTGTTCTCCGGGAATAAAATCCGGAAGTCCCTGGACTTCAACAATCTTGTCCTTCCATTTCCCGCCTGGATAATGAATGAAAACTTCATCCATCCCGAGGAGATCTGATTGAAGACCGATTTCTTTCTGCATCTTAAAAACCATCTGAGTAGCGATACTCCCGTCTTCAAGCTGAACGAATTTTTTCTTGAGATAATGACCGAGAAAAATTCCATCTGCATGACGGAGTTGCTGATCCACTTGTTGAATCTGGAAAGTGGTAGCGAATACCGGCAAGGTCAAAAACAGAAGGAATAAAGCTTTCAAAAAAACCTCTCTAGCTGACTAATCTAGTCGGCTAAAGAGGGGTAAAACTTGAGTTTCTTAGTCTTGCTTTATCGGTATAAGATT
>JAYVHR010000432.1:0-2534 GCA_043771075.1 Bacteriovoracaceae bacterium | reverse complement strand
CAGGGAAAACGCGCTTATGTCAGGAAGGAACATATCTATGTTTACTTCAACGACACGAGGGAATTTACCCAGGCACCTTACCGGGAAGATGAAACCGATTATCGCCTGGAAGAACCACTGCCAAGAAGATATCCGCTTTCGAACCCAGCTGGCTTTCGCGGGCAGTTTCTGGTGGGAATTGTTCAGCCTTATAACGATAGTTATCCCTATCTCCGTCCGGCCAAGACGAAAGGTTACGCCAGTCCGATCGACATCTCGGTCTCGCTCATGAAAGAAGCTGGCGAAAAGAAAATTGACAGGTTTTATTTCGGCGCCACTGGAAACATCCGTCGCTATAAGAATAATTTTAATTTTATCGGAGGTGGATCTTCCACTGAAGAAAATTACAGATTCGGCGTGGGCCCTTATATTTCCTACGATGCCTTTAAAGGTGTGCAGGACCGCGTGAGTGTCTACAGTTCCGTTAACGTTTATCTTCTGAACTTCACCACGATTAATCAGACCACAGCTGCAGGCCTGTCTGACAGCAGAAGATATCAAGCCTTCTCTGCATCTCCCCGACTTGGTCTTCAATATCACCGCAAGTCAGTTCTCCCTGAACTTGATTTTGTTATCGGCACCGGCCTTGAGATGGAGACACCCTCCACTTATTACGCCAAAAACGGAGCAAGAGTTGATGGCATCTGGAGAAATCCTGGGAACGACCGCTTTAAAACAAGATTTGTCTGGAACGTCGGAGCATTTATCGGCGTGCAATCAGCTTATTAGCAGCTAAACGGCAATGTTTTCCTCCCCCTAAAACTGTCTAAACTTTCATCAGTTTCACCCGAAGAGTCTATTACCAGCACGAATCACAGGATGTGATTTTCGCCTTAAAAACCACGGAGGGTTTATGAAAAAGACAAACACCAATACAGTTCAAAATTCAGTTAAAGATGTACTCTTCCAGAAAATTGGAAATACATGGTTTATCTTCTCTGAAGTTAACAATGAAGTTGTCTATTCAGTAATGCCAGCAGGTATGGATCCTAAGACGACAAATCTCGAGCTCTACGAAATCATCGAAGAACATATGACGAAAGTTGCTGGTAGCAAGAAGCGTTCACCAGAAGCTTCAGTTGCTTAATTATGGGCGCGCCTAAGCTTTACTCAAATCTTTACGTTGAGAAAGACAAGGACTCCAACCTCCGTGACAAACAGATCATTGAGGCGTTGTTAAAACGCCTCAATGACCGAATTCTGAATAATCATGAAGATGCTAAGAAAGCTGCCCTCATTCTCGAGAACTGGCTTAAGAAAAAATAGAACTAATTAAGGCTTGTACGCATTAACTGTATTGATGACGAAATCAATTTCTTCCTGCTTGATGTAAGCAAAGGCCGGGAAATTAATTACTGATTTCGCAATCCAGTCAGCATGACCATGAGAAATTTTTCCACCGATATGAGCGGCTGCACCTGGCTGCATGCTCATTGCTCCCGGGTATACGATGCCAAATCCGATATCGTGTTTCTTGAGATATTCCGTGAATGCCGGACGGGACTCAGGAGTCATGAGGGCTACGGAAAGATATCCATTTTCCCAGACATCCGCGGAAGGACCGATCATTTTCAACAGCGGGTTTTTGATTTTCTTTCTGTATTCTTCACAGGCATGACGACGAGTTGCAAGTTTCGCATCGAGATGTTTAAGTGACTCGAGCATGAACATCGCTTCGTACGCGCCAAGGCGAGAATTCCATCCGATCAGTCCGTGATCATAGTGTCCAGTGCGGCCGTGATTCAGAAGAATCTTCGTTGTGTCCGCAATCTTCTGATCAGTTGTGAAAACAGCACCTGCATCCCCACTGGCTCCCAGAACTTTTGCCGGATAAAAGCTGGTCGTTGATACATGAGCATTTGTCAGAAGACTTTCGCCTTTGATTTTTGTACCGATCGCCTGAGCACAGTCTTCAATCAGAAGAACATTCTGCTCTTTGCAATATTTTCTGATCTCAAGAGTTTCCGGACAGGCCCAACCATAAAGGTGAACGAGAAGAAGTGCTTTCGGCCTAAATTTCTCAACACCCTCTTTCACAGAAGCGAGAGTGAGGTGCAGAGTTTCTTTTGAAACATCAATCACGTAAGGTACGGCACCAACGTTGACGATTGATTCGAATGTCGCCCAGAAAGTCATATCCGGAAGAAGAACCTTATCATTTTTTTCTACACCAGCAGCGCGAAGAGCAAGCTGAATAGCATCCGTTCCATTCGCGCATCCGAGAGCGAAAGACGTTTTCGTGTAATCTTTCAGAGCGGTTTCAAATTGACCAACGACAGGGCCACCAACGAAGTGACCGTTCTTCAGAAGTTCTGCTGCTTTCGAACAGACTGTTTCATAAAAACCATTCTCATAACGAAGGATATCGATAAAAGGAACTTTCATTTTTTCTCACTTGTTGAATCCGAATTTACGAGTGATTTTACAAAAATTTCCCCTGAGCGTCTTGTAAAACCCGCCAAAACAATGCGAAATACCCGACCATCGCAGTAGGT
>JAYVHR010000431.1:0-2935 GCA_043771075.1 Bacteriovoracaceae bacterium | reverse complement strand
GAACCGATCTCACGAGCAATCGCATTGACCTGTTCAATTTCTGAGTTATAGATGGCGAGATCGTTTTGCGAGATACTCAGATCATTGGCATCAGCAGCTGAGAGCTCAGCAAATTTTGCTTCCTGCTGACCATCGAGAAGAAGTAATCCAAAATAACCGCCGGCAACTGAGAGAAGGATGACGCCAACTCCGGCAACAGTCATGGCCGTAGTTCCCTTCTTGATCAGACGATATCCGCCGTAAGCACCAACTGCACTCACTCCAATACACGCAACACCGGCAACGACTGCGATAGGCGCAGCAAATGAAGCACCAACCGCAGCGCGGGAAGGTGAGATCATTGATACGAGAAGAGCACAGGATACAGCGGCTTTTTTAAAGCATTTCATTGAAATTCCTTTTGTCTGTATTTTTACTACTCAGAAGTGACGACAGTGACTGCTTGTTCGGTGATGATTTTCTGGTCTCTCGCATTCTGAACTGACGAGTTCAGGATCGCCACTATTGCGATAGTGGTGATGACGATTGCCTGGAGTAATTTTCCAAGAAGTCTTTTCATATGATCCTTCATGGGGCCTGTTGAGAAGTGCGCGGACAATACAGCATGATCAAGTTCCTCTCAAGATCAGCTGAATATTTTACAAAGCGCTCTAATCCGCATTGGAATAGTCCTGTTTAGATTAAAATGTTAGGTCAGACTTAATCGCCAACTGGCTTAAATGGCTGGAAAACTAGGCCTTGATTTGGCCAGCATGCCTTGTGGGGTGGCCCCCCGGGGAGTAACCTTTTTAAATGGAGAACAAGGTATTCCTCTTCCCACTACAGAACTCGATATTATTTAAGAAGGTGACTCTTCCTTATCACATTTTTGAGGCCCGCTATCGCCAGATGATAAAGGACTCAATCGATAATCAGATTCCGATTGCGGTGGTGCCCTCGAATGAATTTGAAGATTATCGTGGAGAAATTTGTGTCGCCGGTATGCCACACATTCTTTCGACCTATCCTGATGGGCGAATTGATATTTATATTACCGGTGCCGTGAAATGCAGGCTCACAGAATTTGAAAGTGAGAACCCTTACAAGATTTATCGCTACCGGCAGATCGAAGAAAATATCCGAGCAGAAGATATTTTTGATATGGAACTGACGAGTCTCAAGATCATGCTCGAGAGATGGGCCAATCACTTCCTGCCGGATACTTCCCAAAGAGAGAGCTTCTCTGCGACTCTGGAAGATGCTGAACTTTTGATTAATTACTGCGCTGTTTTTTTAGTGGATGATCCGCAGATGAAGCGGATGGTAATGGTAGCAGGGTCGTTAGAAGAAAAACTGAGAGTCTTGCTGCATGTGATTGGCCCAAAAGAAATATCCCTTGGGCCCTTCATGCCAGCACTTAAGTTCTGATTACTTCTTCTTAGCGACTTTAGCTGCTTTACCAGCAACAATTTTCGCTTTGATTTTAGATTTCTTCTTAGCCTGACTTTTTTTGCGAAGCATTTTGCCCGCTTGGCTCTTACGTCCGTAACCCATGGTTTCATCCTTTCGTTCGATTGATTAGCCTATTGTAAAGCTTTTGAAGCTGTTTAACAATGGATACGGATAAAGTTAAACCAAGGAGTCCTCATGAAATTTCTTACAATTTTGGCCCTCATGGCCTTCTCTGTTTCAGCACTGGCCGAAAAGAGGCAAATTACACTCGTTAACTATGAAACTGACGGAGTTAAACAATGGCTTCCAGGAACGATCATTGTGAAGAAAGGTGATGATGTTGAACTCACTCTGATCAACAATGTTCCGTCTGGAGTTCACGGATTTTTTATTCCTGAATTCGATGTGAAAAAAGACGTCAAAAAAGGTGTAAAGGAAGTTGTGACTTTCAAAGCGACCAAAGACGGTCTCTTCGCCATGAAATGTCATCTTCATCCAGCACACGTCGGCGGCCAGCTCTTAGTTCTTCCATAATTTGAATTGAATGTGCTCCTCGAAAGGGGAGCACAATTTAATACTGCGAACGAGCTCTGAATCCGTAGCGATCTTTTACCGAAGTAAAAACCCACCAGATTAAAGTACCGGTCCAGACAAGAGCACCAAAAAGGTGAAGGGCAATTCCGCGCCACGATTCCTGGAAAACGATTTTAGAGAAGAAGCGGTAAAGAGCGAGGAGCAGGATACTTCCGATCGCCTGAAAGGGATGCGAGATGAAAAAGAGCACAGGGAAAACCCAGATGAAGAGACAAGCAACAAACAGCCAGAAGCCGGCGCGGTCGCCACTCATCCAGAGTTCATCCCAGTATGTTTTCATCTGAAAGATCTGAACTTTGAGATCTTCCGGATAGTAACGGCGAAGATGTTTCTCCCCATACGCAAGACCGAAAAACTTATGGTTCATATCAAAGAATTCAGCGAGACCCTGTTTCCAGGAAGCTACGCGGATTTTACCAAAATCAATTTCACGGAAAATCGACGCAGGCATTCCGAGCCAGCCCTGAGCAATACTCATCATGGGGTGAGAGATATTGTTCTTAAAGCGACGGAATCCGAAAACACTGGCCAGAGCAAGAGTCGGATTGAGGAGAGCGACCGATTCGCCGAGAATATTTCCTCTTACGGTCTGAGGAAGGACGAAATAGGCGCGTTCTTTCTGGGTAACGAAATGAGAAAGCGAAGTGAATGCGGCTTCACTCGGAACAAGTTCCGCATCACCGATAATCACAACATCACTTGTTACTTTAGAAGAAATTTCTTTCAGCATCCACGGGACGACAAAAACGCCGACCGGACGATTGATGAAAGAATGAAGTTCAACGAATGGAAGTTTTTGCGAGAGCTCATTCCACGCTGTCATGGCCGGATGATGACCATCGATCAGGATGCGGATTTTCAGACGTCCTTTGAGATCACCAAGTGTCTCGAGAGCGGCCATCCATGGTTC
>JAYVHR010000430.1:0-2705 GCA_043771075.1 Bacteriovoracaceae bacterium | reverse complement strand
ACGTAAACGCGGGCGTAGTTGGGAATATGGAGATTGCCTTTTTTGCAGTCTACATAGGGAATTCCATGCTCCACCATGCCGAAGAGATCGCGCTGGTTGGTCTCCGGAATCCCGAGCCGCTCAGTAATGAGTTTTCTGAACTCGATTTTCGGAATTTCTTTATCCGCCTTCCCTTTCCATCCGCCGCCCGTCTGAAGCCATGAATCCTTTCCCAGATTCATTTTGAGATCATGCTTTTCGATCATTTCAAAAAGAAGTGCGGGGAATCCGAGAATACGGGTGGGAATTCCGCTTTTCTCAAAACGACTGAGAGTTTCAACGACACCTTTTTCATTCAGCTCGAAGTCTTTTCCGTTCCACTGAATGGCGTAATAGACTTCTTTTTTGCCGGTGAAATTCGTGAGGAGTTCATCCGTAAAGGCCGTGCCGAGGTCATTGGCAACTTTCGGATCGTAAGTGAAGCAGAGATAGTTATATTCTTTGTCCGAGGCCATTCCGAGTGAACGGTGAATGGTAAGAGCTAAGCGCTTCACATTCTCGAGGGATTTCGCGTCCAGGAATTGCTGTGACTTCTGTCCGCCGGTTCCGGAGCTTGTGAGCACGAGGGCGAGTTCTTCTTTCGGGACAGAACAGAATTCATGTTCCTTGTAGAGATGAACCATAGTGCCGGGAATTTTTTCGAGATCAGATTCGGATTTCAGCTGGTCCGGGTGAAAGCCCATTTTGTCCCAGAGTTTTCTCGTGAACTCGTGCTTAGCATAATGATGAAGTGCATTTTCCTTCATGCTATCAAGGAAAAGTTTTTTTGAGGCATCGGTGAACTCAAATGGATCGGATTCGAGGAGGTTATCTGTCGCTTTCATAACTGGAGAAGTTTCGGGTTGAGCGACATCCGCTTCCAGGCCTGAAAATATTCTTCCAAATAGACTTGGTTAAGACCCTTCAGTTTCACGTTCTGGAAATCAAAGATCTCGAACGACCGGCTGAACACCACAAAGTCATGGCGCTTGCCATTGATCATCTGAAACGCCGGGAAGAATCCGCACGGGATAAATTTCGCGCGGAGAATACTTTCCAGAATTTTTGGCCGATCGGCACGGACAATCACTTCGATGTAACGGGCACCCGCATTTCTCAGGAGTTTATTTGCCGCGAGGAATAGTTCAGTGAAATTGAGATTGCCCGGCATTTTCCCACCAACGATGACACAATACCCGTCGACTGGAGAAAGATGGCAGAAAAGCTCGATCGACTGATCGGGAGTGATGATCATGAGATTCGGCTGGTGGAAGGGAAAGAACTCAAACTCGAGCTTCTTTTCCGCCTTGAGATTTTTATACCGGTACATCACAAATTTTGGTGAGTTGACGACTTCGAGGTCTCCCGGAGAAACGAGAACCTTGCTCGGTGTTTCCGGAATGAGCGGCTCTTTGGGTTCAAGTCCTACTTCATTCTCCACAATCTTGTAGAGAGACTGCATCTCGTGATGAATCTGGTAATTAGAATTTCTTTTCTCGAGCGCTGAAGGATAAATAATCGCAGCGAGACAGTGAGTCTCGTAATCATTCGTGCGATGGGCGTTGGGAAAGATTCCCAGTTTCTTGAATCCAAGTTTTTCCGTGAGTGTCTGAGCTGCTTCATTCACGGTTCTGGTGGTGGAGTAGATTACATCCACGCCTTCAGTTTTTTCGCGCAGATATTTGATCGCATAACCGAGAAGCTCTTCCATGATATGTTGCCCGCGGAATTCATTCCGGACAACAGCACCAAAAGCTTTCGCGACGAGATTTTCTTTATCGTAAGCAGCGAGAACGGAAGCGATGACTTTTCCCTTCTCATCCGAAGTGATGAACCAGAGTCCAGAGTCGGATGTGATGAATTTCTTGATGAGATGAAAATCCTTCATCAAAGGATCCGGATAGGTCCCTTCGTAGACGTCGTAATAAAGTTGCGAAATCTGGGAGATATCTTCCTCAGTCGCGAGTTGAACTTTCATAGGAGATGGTTCTACTCCCAAGCCTCATTTGCCACAAGGGAACTGCCACCTTTTTACACGGGTTTGGGCCATTTGGTCCTCTCTCTGGTATTCGAGGGGAACTCCTATGAGAAAAGACGAGCAACCGACTGGCCTGTATTATCAATTTCCCTTCATTGACCGGAAAGAGCGCGCCCGTTTTCTCGAGTGGATAGCCACACTCTCCCCTCTCTGGGAAATGCGGTTTTCGGAACACAATCCTCCTCCCGAAGGAGATACCCAGAGACCTCTGCTTCGTCCAGTCTACTGGCTTGGGAACTGGCAATTCGCCTGCCTTGATTATTATCACCCACCGAAAGGAATTCTCAATCGCTGTGTGAAGGCCGAACCCTATCCTAAGATTCTCCAGGAAGTTGTAGACCGGATTGAATTCATCGCGAAGAAAAGATTTCCCAAAAGTTTCATTCCACCGAAGTGGAAGCTGAACACCTGCCTCATCAATTTTTACGGCTCAAAACTGGAAGAGGGAAAATGGGTGGATCGCGCGCGGGTAGGAGAACACAAGGATTTCGAACCGGGGCCCGTGGGTTCGATGTCATTCGGCGATCGTGCGTTCTTCCAGTTTGTGAATGGAAAATCCACCATGGGTGATGAGAACGTTGTACTTTCCCAGTGGCTGGAAGACTCATCCCTTCAGATTTTTTCCGGCGAGAAGTGGAAGGAAAAAGTT